>JBATPI010000055.1:0-19135 GCA_049291415.1 Paracoccaceae bacterium
GGACTTTCAACAGCGTGCCGTCCTGTTTCACCTCAAACCGGGGCAGGTTCTTGATCAGGTCAGACAGCTTGGCCGCGCCATAGGTGCGGGTGTCAAAATCGGGGTTCGCCTGGGTGATGAACTGGCCAATCTGGCCCAGCGAATACCATTCGCCATCCGGGTCGATGGCGCGCATGGCGGCGGCGATCAGCGGAATGGATTTGGCCGGGGCCTCTTTGCCACCGCGCAAGGTGGGGGCGGGGGCGGTGCTGGGCGTGTCTGTCGCTGTGCCTGCGGATGTGCCGGGTTTGGGCGTCTCTTGCGGCTCATCGCCGAGGTTCTCAACATAGATAAAGCGTTTGCAGGCCATGCGGAACGCCTCGGGCGTTTTCTTTTCGCCAATGCCGTAAACGTCCAGACCCTGCTCGCGGATGCGCGCCGCCAACCGGGTGAAATCGCTGTCGGAACTGACCAGCACAAAGCCGTCAAACAGACCCGAATGCAGGAAATCCATCGCGGCAATCACCAGACCGATGTCCGATGCGTTCTTGCCCTTGGTGTTGGAGAATTGCTGGTCGGCGACCAGACCCAGGGCGTTGACCTTGCGCGCCCAGGCGGACAGGCGGGTGGCCGACCAGTCGCCATAGATGCGGCGGACCGAGGCTTCGCCCAAGGCGGCGATTTCTTCAAAGATCGCCTCGGCATAGCTGGCGGGAACGTTGTCGGCGTCGATCAATACGGCCAGGCGGGGGGCGCGGGCTTCGGGCATTTTGGGCCTCCTGTTTTTTCCCTTGTCGCAGGAAGGGGCGTGTCAGTCGAGGAAGAAGCGGTCATGCACCTTCCAATAGGCCATCAGATCGGCCCCGGTGCGGTGCGGCAGGCCCATGCGGGCCATCATTGCCAGATCAACGCCGATCAGCGCGGCCATGCGCCACCCCTCAGCGGCGCTGCGCTGCAGAGCGTCGCCCGACAGGTTGCATTCCAGATTGCCGGCCGCCATGGCGATGGTGTGGATCATGTCCAACGCTGGCTCATCCGGCCAGTCTTCGGCCAAATGGCGCACCATACGGCGCAGGTCACCCTGCCCGGTGACAAGCACCTGCACCACAAACTCGACACGGTCGTCCACGCTACCCACGTTTTACCGTTCCCACAGGGCTTTTGTGTCAAAGCCCATGGCGAAGGTCACGCGAAATCGGCGGTCAGTGGGCAGAGGGGCGCCAGCCTAAGCCAGCGCCACAAGAGCCAGCCGGATCAGAAAACCACGACCGAGCGGATGGATTCGCCCGAGTGGATCATGTCAAAGCCCTTGTTGATGTCATCCAGCGTCAGGATGTGGGTGATGAGCGAGTCAATCTCGACCTTGCCCTCCATATACCAATCGACGATCTGCGGCACATCGGTGCGGCCACGTGCGCCGCCAAAGGCAGTGCCTTTCCAGACCCGGCCCGTGACCAGCTGGAAGGGGCGGGTTTCAATCACCGCACCCGCCGGAGCGACGCCGATGATGATCGACTGACCCCAGCCGCGGTGGGTGCATTCCAGTGCGTCGCGCATCACCTTGACGTTGCCGGTGCAGTCGAACGAATAATCCGCGCCGCCGATCTTGTCGATCGGGGTTTTCGTGAGGTCAACGATGTGCTGGACGATTCCGCCTTCGATTTCCTTGGGGTTGACGAAGTGGGTCATCCCGAACTTTTCGCCCCAGGCCTTTTTGTCGTTGTTCAGATCAACGCCGATGATCATGTCGGCCCCGGCCATTTTCAGGCCCTGAATGACGTTGAGGCCAATGCCGCCCAGGCCAAAGACCACGGCCTTTGCGCCGATTTCCACCTTGGCGGTGTTCAGGACTGCGCCGATGCCGGTGGTCACACCGCAGCCGATGTAGCAGATCTTGTCAAAGGGCGCGTCTTCGCGGACCTTGGCCAAGGCGATTTCCGGCATGACGGTGTGGTTGGCGAAGGTGGAGCAGCCCATGTAGTGAAAGATCGGCGTGCCATCCAGCATGGAAAAGCGCGTGGTTCCATCGGGCATCAGGCCCTGCCCTTGGGTGGTGCGAATGGCGGTGCAGAGGTTGGTTTTCTGGCTGAGGCAGCTGGGGCATTCGCGGCATTCGGGGGTATACAGCGGGATGACATGATCGCCCGGTTTCAGCGATTTGACGCCGGGGCCGCATTTGATCACGACGCCTGCGCCTTCGTGGCCCAGAATGGCGGGGAACAGCCCTTCGGGATCAGCGCCCGACAGGGTGAATTCATCGGTGTGGCAGATTCCGGTGGCCTTGATCTCGATCAGGACCTCACCTTCTTTGGGATCGTCAAGGTTGACCTCCATCACGGTCAACGGCTGTCCGGCCTTCAGGGCCACGGCGGCGCGGGTACGCATTGGGCTATCCTCCCTCTATTGTTCGCGGCTAAGCTGTGGCAAATACCGGGGAAGATCAACGCTGGAAGCGACGTGATGAAGGTGATCCTTACGATTTTAGCCGTTGTTCTGGCTGGCTGCGCGCAGACAAGACCGGTGCAACGGGCGGCGGTGCGTCCCGCAGCGCCCGTTGTGGCGGCCAAAGCGGCCCCGGTGGTGGACCGCATGCCGGGGCTCAGGGACAAAGAGCCTGACACCTGCAAGGCCGCGGGTTTGCAAGGAATGATCGGCAAGCCTGCGGGCTATATGCGAACGGTGGCCTTGAAGGGCCCGTTGCGCGTGGTGGGGCCGAATGAGGTGGTGGATCAGGAGGAATACCGGTCCGACCGGGTGAATGCCTATATCGACGGGCAGGGGATCATCGCCCGCATCGGTTGTGGCTGAACCGGCAAGGCTTTGCCGGAACCGGTTGGGCGGCGACGAGTTTGCGTGCCGTGACCTGGCCGATGATCTTTGGCAGGGCGCGCAAGCCCAAGGAGATACCAGATGAAGCGGAGTTTTCTTGTAGGTGGCCTGATTGCCAGCATGATGCTGGCGGGCTGTGTCGTGGAAACCCCCGGAGGTGCTGTGCCGCCCGGCGCGCCCGAAGGGGCCTGTGGTGCCCCCGGTCTGCAGGGTCTGGTCGGGCAGAACCGCCGTGTGCTGACCACGATGAAATTCGGCACCGAGGTGCGGATCATTGAGCCGAACTCGGCGGTAACGATGGATTTCCGCGCCGAACGCCTGAACATCGAGTTGGACGCCGCGGGCACCATCAGCAGTGTCACCTGCGGATGACAAAAGGCCCCTGGCTATGCACCGGGGGCCTTTTTCAGGATGGCGCGGTGATTATTCCTTCATCACGCGGTAGGTGGTGTGGCAATCCTTGCAGGCGCCGCCAAGGGTGCCCATCGAGGTAGTGATCGCCTCAACCGAGGACACGTCAGCGCCGGTGGCGGCGGTATGCAGCGCGCCGGCCTTTTTGGCGAAATCATCCCAGGAGGTCCAGATGACCGGCTTGGCTTCGGATGCGGGATCAGCTGCGCCTTCCGTGGCAAAGGCAGTCTCGATGCCGGCAGAAGCCTCAACCAGTTTGGCCTTCGCAGCCTCGGCGGCGGTAGCCTCATAGGCGACTTCGCCCTTGGCCATGCCGCCCAGAATCTTCATCGCGCCGCCGACACCTTCCATCAGCTCGGCGCGCATCTTGGCGTTGGGATCGGTCGGCTCAACCTCTGCATGGGCCATGCCAGCGGCCAGAATCGCGCCGATGGCGGTGTATTTGATGAATTTCATGTGCTTGGCTCCGATGTTGGATGAATCAGCGGGCAGTTAAGCACAGCGACGCGATGTCGCATACGGGCCTGTGCGGGATCGGGCGGGGGTTCACGCGAAAGTCATGGAAGGTAAGGCCCCCGACTCGCGGGCCATCGTGGCGGCGCGCAGGGTCTGATTTTGCCAAACGCTGCGGCTGACGTGGAAATTCTGTCCGTTGAAGGGCTGCGGGTCGTCAAATTGAGCGGCAGACGCCGCACGCTTTTTGTCTCGGCTCTGGCGCGCTGCGCCAACCGCCTCGGGATTGCGCTCCGCGCGGGGGATATTTGGGCCAAGATGAAGGGCGAGTTCTTTCCGCTTCATCTTGGCCCAAATATCCCCGCCGGAGGCAGCGCCTTAGCGCAGAGCCTGCAGCACATCCGGGCTGGGATAGCCGTCGGGGACCAGGCCTTGGGTCTTTTGCCAGCCTTTGACGGCGGCGATGGTCTTGGGGCCGACGCGGCCATCCACGCCGCCGGTGTCATAGGCCAGGGCCACCAGAAGCGCCTGCATTTCCTTGCGCTCATCCAGCGTCAACGCACGCCAGTGGCGTGGCCAGGGGGCGGCGATCGGCGGGCCTCCGGTGATCCGGTCGCCCAGATGGCCGATGCCGATGACATAGGCGTCGGCGAGGTTGTATTTCTCGATCACCTGAAAGTTGGGGAAGATCAGGAAGGCCGGGCCTGTGTGGCCTGCGGGCAGCAGGATACTGGCCTGAGGGCCATCGGGCAGCGTGCCGCCAGCCATTGGCGTCACGCCAAGTGCGCGCCAGTCGGCCACTGGCTTTTTCACCCGCTCGGTGGTTTGGTCATAGTCAAAGCCCGTCGGCAGGCGCACTTCCAGCCCCCAGGGTTGGCCTTTGGTCCAGCCCCAATGGGCCAGATAGTTGGCGGTTGAGGCCAAGGCATCGGCGGGATCATCGCTCCAGATATCGCGGCGGCCATTGCCGTCGAAATCAACCGCGAATTCGGCCCAACTGGAGGGCATGAACTGCGTGTGGCCCATCGCGCCTGCCCAGCTGCCTTGCAGCGCGGTGCGGTCGATATGGCCGTCTGACAGGATCTTGAGGGCCTGCACCAGTTGGTCTTCGAAAAAGGCGGCGCGGCGGCCGTCATATGCCAGCGTTGCCAAGGCGCTGAGGGTGTCGGTGTCGCCGCGATAGGTGCCGTAGGCTGATTCCAGCCCCCAGATCGCCACGACGATTTTGCGGTCAACACCGTATTCAGATTCAATCCGCTCCAGAAGATCGGCGTTCTTTGCCAAGGCCTTGACGCCCAGCGCCACCCGGTCTTCGCTGACGGCAACATCCAGATAGTCCCAGATCGTCTTGGTGAATTCGCTTTGCTTTCGGTCACGCTCAACCACCTTTGGCAGGTAGCTGGTCCCGCGCATCGCGCCGTCATAGGTGGCGGCAGGCACGCCGGCCTGCAGCGCATGGGCACGAAATGTCACGACCCAATCGCGAAAGCCCGCTTCCGATCCGTCCTGCCGTCCCGCTGCCATCACCGTTCCCTCTGGATCATCCATCGTTTGCGCCGCCAGCGGCGATGACAGCAGCATCAGGCACAGCAAAACCCGCATCATTTGCGTTTGCGCAGCACGCGGCGCTTGGCGTCGGCCTTTGCGGCTCCGCGGCGTGGTGGTGGGCCGCGGCGGGGTCCGCGCCCGCCGGGGTGGCCCGAGGGCAGGGTGCCGCCTTCGATCTCTAGCAGTTCCAGCATCAGCCCGCCGGTCACTGGCACCGCCTCGGCCAGCCGCACGGTGACGCGCTGCCCGACGCCGATGGTCAGGCCGGTATCGGCACCCAGGAGGGTCTGGCTGTCGGGGTCATAGTGAAAATATTCACGTCCGACCGAGCGGATCGGGACCAGGCCATCGGCCCCGGTTTCATCCAGTTTTACGAAAAGACCAAAGCGCTGCACGCCCGAGATGCGGCCCTTGAATTCGGCGCCCACGCGGTCTGAGAGGTAAGCCGCCAGATAGCGGTCAACGGTGTCACGTTCGGCCGCCATGCTGCGTCTTTCGGACTCGGAAATCAGCTTGGCGGTGTCGTCCAGGTTTTCGCGATCCCAAGCGCTGAGCCCGTCATCGCCCCATGCGTGGCCCGCGATCAGGGCGCGATGCACGATCAGGTCGGAATAGCGCCGGATCGGCGAGGTGAAATGCGCGTAATTGCGCAAGGCGAGGCCGAAATGGCCGAAATTCTGCGGGTTGTAATAGGCCTGCGTCATGCTGCGCAGGGTCGAGATGTTCAGGAGTTCGGCAAAGTCAGAGCCCTCGGCCTGCGCCAAAAGCCGGTTGAGGTGTGCGGTTTTCAGCACCTGTCCCTTGGCAAGGGTGAAGCCGGACGCCTCGGCCACTTCGCGCAGGGCGTCCAGTTTGTCGGGGCTGGGTTCTTCATGCACGCGGTAGAGCAGGGGTTGTTTCAGGCGCTGAAGCTCTTCGGCGGCGGCAACGTTGGCCAGCACCATGAATTCCTCGATCAGCCGATGGGCATCAAAGCGGGCCTTGAATTCTACCGACAGAACCTTGCCCTCATCGCTGAGAATGATCTGGCGTTCGGGCAGGTCCAGGTTCAGGGGCTGGCGGTCGTTACGGGCCAGCAAGAGTGACCGGTAGGCGGCGTAAAGGGGGCGGATGATGCTGTCCAGCAAGGGGGTGGTGGCGGCATCGGGGCTGCCATCCATCGCGGTCTGAACCTGAGTGTAGTTCAGCGAGGCACGGCTGCGCATCAACCCGCGGTGAAAGCGGTGGCTCATCTTATGCCCTTGGGCGTCGATCCGCATCCTGACGGCGATGCAGGGACGATCCACCGCCTCATGCAGGGAACAGAGGTCGCCCGACAGGATATCGGGCAGCATTGGCACGACGCGGTCGGGGAAGTAGCTGGAGTTGCCGCGCCGCCGCGCCTCACGGTCCAGAGCGCCGCCGGGGCGGACGTAATGCGCGACATCGGCGATGGCGACCCAGAGGATATGGCCGCCGGGATTGCCCGGCTCGGTATCGGGTTGGGCAAGAACGGCGTCGTCCCGGTCACGGGCGTCATTGGGGTCGATGGTGATCAGCGGCAGGTCGCGCAGATCTTCGCGGTTGTCCATGCTGACGGGGCGCGGGGTGTCGGCCTCTTGCACCGCGGCATCGGGGAACTGGTCGGGGATGCCGTGCTGGTGGATGGCGATCAGGCTGACGGCACGGGGGCCAGAGGGGTCACCCAGCCGCGCGATGATGCGGGCCTGCGGCAGGCCAAGGCGGCGGTTGCCGACGGCCTCAGCCTCAACCAACTCGCCATCGCGGGCGTCCAGGGCGGCATCGGCGGCCACGCGCCATTCCTTGTCCTGACCTTTCTCGATTGGAACGATCCGTCCGCCTTCGCTGCCCTTGCGGAACACGCCCAGCACTTTCAGCGGGTTTGAACCGATGCGGCGGATCAGCCGCGCCTCCCAGACGTAATCGTCAAGATCCACGCGGGTCAGGCGGCCCAGAATCCGGTCGCCCTCGGCCAGCGCGGGATCACCTTTTGCTGCGATGATCAGAATGCGGCCAGTGTCCTTGTCGACGCCATCCTCCATCGGTTCAGCGAAAAGATCGCCCGCCGCATCAGGCTTCAGAACCTGCAGCAGCGCCACGGGCGGCAAATCGCCTTTGGGGCGAAACCGGCGGACGGATTTGGACAGGGTGCCGTCTTCTTCCAGCTCGGCCAGCAGGCGGCGCAGGTCGGCCCGCTGATCGCCTTTTAGCCCGAAGGCCTTGGCGATGTCGCGCTTTGAGGTCAGGCCGGGGTTCTCGGCGATCCACTGGCGGATCTGGTCTTTGGAGGGCAAGGGTGTCATGTGCGTTTTCCTAGCATGGTCGCGCTGCCGCGAAAACCCGGGCGTTGGGGGGCCAGCCCCCCAAACCCCCCGGGATATTTGGAACAAGATGAAGAATGAGGGTTTTCAGTTTCATCTTGGCCTAAATATCCCCGCCGGAGGCTCTGTCTTGGCCCCTGGTGCGGCTGTCAAAGGATCAGCACCATGTTGCGGTGCGCGATCCCGGCGTCGAGGTATTCAGGGCCGGTGACGGTAAAGCCAAGGCCTTGGTAAAAGCCCAAGGCATGGGTTTGCGCCCCCAGTTTTGCACGGGTCACGCCAGGGTGGGTGCGGAGTTCGGTCAAGGCGGCGCGGATCAGGGCGGCCCCCAGACCCTGGCCGCGGTGGTCTGGCAGCACGCAGACACGGCCGATCTTGCCGGTATTGCCAAGGATCAGCATGCGGGCCGAGCCGAGGGGTTGGCCGTCTGCTGTGGCCAGAAGGTGGATGGCCTGATCGTCCAGGTCATCAACCTCATCCGCCTCGGACACGCCCTGTTCTTCGATGAAAACGGTGCGGCGCAGGGCGCGGCAGATGGTGATGTCACGGGTGGAGACGATCTGGATCATGCGAAGTAGTCGCGCAGGATGCGGGCGTAGATCGCCTTTAGCTGGTGGATTTGCGCAACTTCGACCCGTTCATCGACCTGATGCATGGTTTTGCCGACCAGACCGAATTCGACCACCGGGCAGTGATCCTTGACAAAGCGCGCGTCAGAGGTGCCGCCCGAGGTGGAATAGCTGGGTTCTACCCCGGTTTCCGTCTGAACAGCGCGGCGAATCAAGGCCGAAAATTCGCCCGGTGGGGTCACGAAGCTGTCGCCCGAGATCTGGATGCGAAGGTCGATCTGCACGCCGGTCTCTGCCTGCACGGCCTGCGCGTGTTCTTGCAGCCATGCCGAAAGCGAGGCGCCGGAATGGGTGTCGTTATAACGGATATTCACCGTGGCAGTGCCGCGGGCGGGAATGACGTTATTGGCCGGATTGCCGCAATCTATGGTGGTGATCGCCAGGGTCGAAGCGTCGAAGTGGTCGGTGCCGGTGTCCAGCGGTTGCGCCTCTAGCCGTGCCAGCAGGGCGACCAGTGCGGACATCGGGTTTTTGGCGCGGTGCGGATAGGCGGAATGGCCCTGCACACCAACGGCGGTGAACCAACAAGTCATCGACCCGCGGCGGCCGATCTTCATCATCTCGCCCATGTGGTCGGGGCAGGTGGGTTCGCCGACCAGGCAATGGGTCATCGTCTCGCCATTGGCGGCCATCCAGTCCAGCAGGGCGACGGTGCCATCCTGGGCGTCGCCCTCTTCATCGCCGGTGATGGCCAGGATCACCGCGCCATCGGGTGGCGTGTCACGGACAAAATCAATCGCGGCGGCGGCAAAGGCGGCGACGCCGGATTTCATGTCGGTGGCACCACGGCCATACATCCAGCCGTCAATCACTGCCGCGCCGAAGGGATCCTGGGTCCAGGCGGCGGCATCGCCGACGGGCACCACATCGGTGTGGCCGTTGAAGCCGAAACTGCGGTTCGCCCCGCGTGTGCCCCAGCGGGCGAAAAGATTTGGCACGCCGTTGCGGTCAACCCGGGTGCAGGTGAACCCGGCACCGGACAACAGGTCTTGGAGCAGTTGCAGCGCGCCGGCTTCGGCGGGCGTGACCGAGGGGCAGCGGATCAGGGCGGCGGTCAGGTCGGCGGGATCAACGGGGGCGGGCATAAGGGCTCTCCGACAGGGGTGCGCCAGTGGTACGCAAGCCGGGCCGCTATCGCAACCGCCCGCAAAGGGTGGGCCGGTGAGTCACCGTTGCAACGCGACACCCGCAAAACCGGCAGATTACGTAGCGTAAGGCGAGACGGGCCTGATCGTTCACCCTAAAGATTAAAGCAATAACAAGCCCCGAGGCAGGGCAAACGTCGGGCCAATGTGCCCGTGACCGAGCAGGAAGCAGCAAATGTCCCGGCAAACGGGACAGGGATCTGGCGTTTGACCGGACCGTCGGGCAAGACGGGGCAGTAACATGGCGACAGGCGCCGAATTAGGCTATAATACCAGCGCATCTGCGATGCAGATGGCCAATACCATCTTTGGCAACGGCACCACCGTTGTCGGTGCCAGCTATTCCGGGCCGGCGAATTCCTCGGCGATCTACAGCAATGGCGATGCGCTGTCGCCCTATGCCACTCCGGGCGATACCGGGGTGATCCTGTCCACTGGCAACGCGCGCAGCTTTACCCAATCATCGGGCGATCCGAACCGGTCGGGCGGCACCTCTACCGATACTTCGGGCACCAACAACAACAGCCAGTTCAACGCCGTGGCGGGAACGCGCACCTATGACGCGGTCTGGATGGATGTGGATTTCATCCCCACCGGCAATGTGATGACGATGAATTTCGTCTTCTCATCAGAAGAATACCCCGAATACGTCAACTCCAGCTTCAATGACTTTCTGGGGGTCTGGATCAACGGCACCTATGTGCCGATCAGTGTCGGCAACGGCAAGACGGCGATCAACAACATCAACCCCAGCACCGAACCCAACCTGTTCGTAAGCAATACCAACGATGGCTATAATACCGAGATGGACGGTTTTACCCTGACGCTGAAGCTGACCATTCCGGTCAATGCGGGTGTGGTGAACTCAATCCGGATCGGCATCGCGGATGTGGGCGATTCCCAGTGGGATTCCAACGTGCTGATCGGCGCGGATTCGGTGCAGACCGAATTGGTCGCGCTGGATGATCTGCGCACGCTGCGGCCCGATGGCATCAAGGTTGTCGATGTGCTGGACAATGATGTCCACCTTGCCGGTGCCACGCTGGTCATCACCCATCTGAATGACATTCCGGTGACAGTCGGTCAGACCATCACGCTGGCCTCGGGCCAGCAGGTAAAGCTGAACGCCGACGGCACGCTGACGGTCTATGGCGACGGCGATACCGAGACCTTGCATTTCACCTACACGGTCGAGGACGGGCTGGGGAACAGCGATATCGGGCTGGTCACCATCAACTCGGTGCCGTGCTTTGTGGCCGGAACGCTGATCCGCACGCCCGATGGCGATGTGGCCATTGAGACGTTGCACCCCGGCGACATGGTGCTGACCATGGATGACGGGCCACAGCCCTTGCGCTGGATCGGCAGCAGGACAGTGCCTGCGCGGGGCGGGCTGGCGCCGATCTGCATCAGGGCGGGGACGTTTGGTGACCATGGCAAACTGTTGGTGTCACCGCAGCACCGCATCCTGTTGCGCGACAGCTTGGCCGAGCTGATGTTCGGTGAGACTGAGGTTCTGGTGGCGGCCAAGGATCTGGTGAACGATCGTTCGGTTCGGCGCGTGGTGGGGGGCGATGTTGAATATATCCACATCATGTTTGATCGCCACCAGATCGTGATGTCCGAAGGGCTGGCGACCGAAAGCTTTCACCCCGGACCGCAAAGCATGGGCGATCTGCCGCAAGAGGCGCTGGAGGAATTGACCACGCTGTTTCCCGCGTTGGACCCGGATACGGGTGAGGGGTACGGCCCCGCTGCGCGCCGGGCGCTGAAGACATTCGAGGCGCGGGCGCTGATCAGATCAGGCTCGCAGGCGAATGAGTGGGCGGCATGACCGGCTGGCTGCTGCTTTCGGATCGGGAGTGGCCGGTGGCGGCCAGTTTGCCGGACCGGCTGACCGCTGGCACGCTGGTGATGGAGATGTCCTGGCCGCTACCTGCCGGGGTGTTGCTGGATTGGCGCGGGCCCCAGGGGCAGGCGTTGTCGCTGTTTCACCATCCGCACAGCGGGCTGGCGCTGTTGTGGCGCGAGGGTGCGGTCTTGCGGCGGTTCCTGTTGCCGGGATTGTTGCGGCTGGACGGGCGCACCGCGCGGCTGTTGTTTCGCTGGAGCGATGCCGAGGGCACCTGGCAGATGCGGCTGGATGATGGTTTGGATGCCACAGTTGCCACTACATGTGGGTTGCAGCCGCCGGTTTTTGACTCTGCCATGCTGGCGCAACTATGCGCTGGGCAGGGGGTGACGCGGCGCGAATCCTCGGTGCTGTGGTTTGGCATCACGGCTGGGGTGACACCTCCGGTGCGGGCGGCCTGGATCGGGCTGTCCACGCCGATTCCAACGCTGGACGGGCTGGTTCCTGCGGGCACACTGCGGCCGGGCCAATGGGTTGTGACCCGCGATGCCGGGCCGGTGCGCCTGCGCGAGGTGCGGCGGATGGATATGCCCAGCCGGGGTAGCCATGCCGCGATCGTGCTGCGCGCGCCGTTCTTTGCGCGATCAACCGATCTGCTGGTGTCTGCCGACCAATTGGTCGGTATCGCCGGATTGGAAGCCGAATATCTGTTCGGTGAGGATGAGGTGCTGGTGGCCGCAGGGGCGCTGGTCGATGGCCGCACTGCGCTGGCCGACAATCGGCGGGCGACGGCGGCGGGGGTGTCGCTGGATCTGGGCGGGCTGTATCTGATCGACAGCTTGGGTTGCACGCTGATGAGTGCGCATCATGGGGCAGCGGCGCAGATGCCGATCCTGCCCCTGCGCGCCTTGCAGGAATATGAGGCGCTGCCGTTGATGAGCCTGCTGCGGCGGCTGAAATCGTCCGACGCGGCCTAGTGTTAGGCGCCCCAACCCAGGGTTTGCCGGTCTTGGATCTCTCAATCTGAATCAGACTGAGAGATCCGCATTAATCGTAGAATGGCGTCATCTGCGCCACGATGACCGAGTTTTCCGCCAGGGCGCGGTCCATCAGCGCGGCTTCGTCGCTGGCGATGTCTTCGCCTGCCTTGCGCCGGTCATCCAGCGTGCCCAGGCCCTGCACCTCTAGCGGAGACAGGTCGGCCTCCTTCAGGATGGCGACGGTTTCGCGCACCGCCTCGGCCTCATCCACACCGCTGGCATAGCACATCAGGGCGGCCCCGGTGGCCTTTTCCGGCAGGCCATCACCCGCCTTGCGGCCGACTTCGACGATCAGGGTATAGACCTGTTGCGGGCGTTTGACCCGAGTGGGCGGGGAGTCGCCGGGGATGTCATCGGGGGTCTGGTCGGCGGTGGTGTCGGGGGGCATCGTCGGCTCCTGCTTTGGCGGGGCGAGATTATGCGCCCCGCCCCCCTTTCGCAACCGGCCGCTTAGCCGCGACAGACGCCGCCCGCGTAGCTGCCGACGCTGCGGATCACCTCGGAGGATCCGGCCTCTTGCCGTTTGCCGGACAGTTCAGTGGCCAGAATGCGGGTCAGCAACCGCGACAGTTTGGTGACGCGGTAACAGGGGATGGTGGGTTCGGCATGGGAATTGCCGACGCCGCTGTCGTCTGTCAGAAAGATAAACCGCCCACCGGTGGCGACCGAGGCCTGACGCATCAGATATTCTGCCTCTGGCCCCACGCCGCTGGCCCCCAGGGTAAAGATCTGCACGCCGTTGGCGGCCGCGGTCTTGGCGGCGCGCAGATAGGCACCTGCGTCGTCGTCATGTGCGGGGGCATCGGCGACCTGGATCACGATCCGTTCTCCGCGACCGCGTCGCCAGTTTAGCCCGACCCCGGATTTCAGCGCCGCCGCCGCCGCTTCGGGGTAGTCGCCACCGCCATCGGCGGACAAGCCGCGCAGCCAGCCATTCATTGTGGCCCCCGAAGAGGTGAATCCGTAATTCTGAACCACATAGGCGTCACCCTGATCGCGGTAGGCGACAAGGCCGTAGCGGATGGAAACGCCGGGTGCTTTGGAGGCGGCGGACCGGACCGCGCCGATCAATTCCTTTTGCAAGAACGCAATCTCATCGCCCATTGAGCCTGCTGTATCGACAACCAGCACCAGGTCCAGGAATTCGGGGCGCCACCCCTGACTGTCGGGCAGGGCGATCTGGGTCAGCTTTCCGGTTGCGACGGTTTTCGTCACGCCGGGGAAGTTGTCGCTGCCAATGACCGTCACTTTGACCGAGCCTAGCGCGCCCGCGCCCAGCACCTGCGGAAAATCGGTGATCCGACCATCTGGCCCGGCATAGCCGGTGTGGAAGGGCTCGGCGGAGCCGGGGCGGCTGAGCGTGTAATATGCGCCCGGTGCAGGTGCGCCATCCGGGCCGACAAGCTGCACCATCAGCGGAGTGCCAAGACCAAGACGGGGCAGGCCCGTTGTCCCCGCCGCACGCTGTTGATAGCGCGCGAAGGCGGCGAAATTCAGCGCATCGTCAATGTCGCCCGCCGTCACCACACCACGCCGCGCGACGCCGGAATAGCTGCCAGAGGTGGGCATCGGTGCGCCCATGGCCATGGGTGCCGCTTCGACCATCGGCTCTGCCAACACCATGCCGGAATCAGCAGATTTGGCTGGATCAGAGACTGTTCGCGACTCGGGGACCGGCATACAGCCTGCCAAGATCGCAGTGACAGAGACGGCCAGAAGAAGGGAGGAACGCTGCATCGAAGTCTCCTGTAGAACAAATGTGTAAATTGCACATATTGTAAAGCTCTGGACCTGTCAAAAGAAATGTGCATATTGCACATCATGCAGATCTTTGACGCCCTGTTCGCCCCTATCGCCCGCCTTCTGGTGGCGCGGGGGGTGCTGTTTCCGGACCTGGTCGAGCGGATGAAGGCCCATTATGTGACCGCAGCTCTGGCCGAAAGTGGCAATAGAACCACCGACAGCCGGGTGTCGGTGCTGACCGGGTTGCAACGGCGCGATGTGGCGCGGCTGCGGGGCGAAGATGTGCGCGATCAGCGCCCCAACCATCTGTCGCGGCTGGTGGCGCTGTGGCAAACGGGGGCGGAATGGTCAATGGATGGCGCTGCGCAACCGCTGCCGCGCAGTGGGCCGGTGCGGTCGTTTGACTCGCTGGCGCTGGCCGTCCGCCGCGATGTTCATGCCCGCACCATGCTGGACGCGCTGATTTCCGCAGGCACAGTGAAGGTTTCGGACGACGGGCAGACCGTCACACTGGCGCAAGCGTCCTATCAGCCGCTGGCGGGATCAGCCGATCAGCTGGCTTATCTTAGCCGCAATCTGGGCGACCATGCGCAAGCGGCGTTCGAAAACGTGCAGGGCCGCGAGTTTCCGCATTTCGAGCGCGCGGTGCATTACACCGGGTTGACCGAGACACAGGTGGCGGCGCTTGCGGCCCGTTTCAGCGCGGCCGAGATGGCGTTGTTCCGCGAAATCAGCCAGACTGCGGCCGAGATGAAACGCAGGAATGCCGCCCCCGGTCCAATGCGCTTTCGTGCGGGGGGGTATTTCTACCGGACCGGAGAGCCCGAGTGATGCGCCGCCTGATTGCCCCCCGAATTTTTGTACTGGGTCTGGCGCTGATGCTGGTTGCCTGCACCAGACCGGAACCCATCGCCGAGCCGATGATGGATGCCGGGATTGCCATCGAAGAAACGCCAATGGCCGCGCCCGAAGCCACCAAATGCGCCCCCGGTGAAGGTGACGGCATCGGTGGCACGGGCTGCGCTATCGACTGATCTAGTCGCGCAACAGCTCATTGATAGAGGTTTTCGAGCGGGTCTTGGCATCGACCTTTTTCACGATCACCGCGCAGTAAAGGTTCACGCCGTTCTTGGATGGCATTGAGCCTGCGACGACGACGGACCCGGAGGGCACTTCGCCATACATCACAGCACCGGTTTCGCGGTCAACGATCTTGGTGGATTGGCCGATGAATACGCCCATGCCCAGGACCGAGCCTTCGCGGATGATGCAGCCTTCAACCACTTCGGAGCGCGCGCCGATAAAGCAGTTATCCTCGATGATAGTGGGACCGGCCTGCATCGGTTCCAGCACGCCGCCGATGCCGACACCGCCGGACAGATGCACATTCTTGCCGATCTGCGCGCAAGAGCCGACTGTGGCCCAACCGTCCACCATGCTGCCCTCATCGACATAGGCGCCGATGTTGACGAAGGACGGCATCAGGACCACGCCTTTGCCGATATAGGCGCTGCGGCGGACGATCGAGCCGGGAACGGCGCGGAAGCCTGCGTTGCGCCAATCGGCGGCAGTCCAACCCTGGAATTTCGAGGGCACCTTGTCCCACCAGTTCGACCCGCCATTGCTGCCCGAGATTTCATACATATCGGTCAGGCGGAACGACAGAAGCACCGCCTTTTTCGCCCATTGGTTGACGTGCCATACGCCATCCGCCTGCCGTTCGGCAACGCGCAGACTGCCGCTGTCCAGTGCGGTCAGGGTGGCTTCGATCGCATCGCGGGCCTGACCCTTGGTGGCGGGGGAAATGCTGTCGCGGGCCTCCCATGCGGCTTCAATTGCGGTCTCGAGTGCGGCGTTGGACATCGGGGCCTCCGTTTTGGCGGTTTCGTTCGGGTCGATGGGGCTATAAGCCTAAGGCAATGGTCACGCAATTGGACATGCAATGAAAGACGAACCCCGCGCCCACCCGTTTCGCGATTCCACTCAGGATGTTGCGGCCGCAAACCGTATTCCCGATACCGCGCAGACCCGGGCACCGGCCTACCGCCTGGCCTTTGCCGACAGCGATTTCCTGACGCGCGAGGAATTGCGCCCGGTGCGGCTGCAACTGGAGTTGTTGAAGCCGCAGATGGTGATGGACGAACGCGGGATCGAATCAACCGTGGTGATGTTCGGCGGGGCGCGGATCCCTTCGCCCGAAAACAAGGCGCAGGCCAAGACCACCACGCTGGCTGATCTGTCGCATTATTATGACGAAGCGCGGCGGTTCGCGCAGGTGATGACCGAGCGCAGTCTGGAGACCTATGGCCGCCAGTGGGTGATTGTCACCGGCGGCGGCCCGGGCGTGATGGAGGCGGGCAACCGCGGTGCGGAAGAGGCTGGCGGCCAGTCGATCGGGCTGAATATCGTGCTGCCACATGAGCAGGCACCGAACCAATATGTGACGCCGGATCTGGCGTTCAACTTTCACTATTTCGCTATTCGCAAGATGCATTTCCTGATGCGGGCCTGCGCTGTTTGCGTCTTTCCCGGCGGCTTCGGCACGATGGACGAGCTGTTTGAAAGCCTGACGCTGATCCAGACCAAGCGGATGAAGCCGATCCCGTTCCTGCTGTTTGGCCGCGAATGGTGGAGCAAGGTGGTGGACTGGGACATGCTGGCCGAGGCGGGTGTGATCTCACCCGAGGATCTGGGGTTGTTCCAGATTGTCGAGACGGCGGAAGAGGCGATTGCAGCAATTGACGCCTGGCCGTGTGAGGGGTGAGTAGCGCCGGGGGTTTTCCACCCCCGGACCCCCGGAGGATATTTTTGCCAAGATGAAATGTTTAGACCGGGGTGTGTCGCGCGCCAAGCGTCAGCCGCGCCGAAATGGGCGTGGGGGTCCGGAGGCGGATCACTGGCCCCGGCTTGGTGCTGTGAGGGGCAAAATCACTCATAGCGCGGCGAGGCCAGCATCTACTGCCGAGAGGATGATCTGCACATCGGACGAGGTCAGGATCAGGGGCGGCGACAGAATGATGTTGGGGCCAGAGACGCGGATCATGGCCCCCGCCTCATAGGCCCGTCTCTGCACCTTTCCTGGGGTAGCTTTGTCAGGGGCCGCTTTGGTCGCACGGTCTGAGACCAGCTCAACGGCGTGCATCAGACCATGACCGCCGCGCACATCGCCGATGCTGCCGTGCTTTTCCTTCAGCTTCAGGAGGCCTGCATGCAGTTCGGCACCGCGGGCGGCGGCGTTGTCTTTCACGTTCAGGCGTTGGGTCTCGGCCAGACAGGCCAGCGCGGCCGCGGCGCCGACCGGGTGGCCGGAGTAGGTGTAGCCATGGCCGATGGCGGCTTTGCCGGTCTGATCCGATTCGAACACCTCGGCCACGGACTCATTGATCATCACCGCGCCAAAGGGGAAATAGGCGTTGGTGATGGCTTTTGCACAGCACGAAAAGTCGGGCTGCACACCCCAGAGGCGGCTGCCGGTCCATGCGCCGGTGCGGCCGAAGGCGGTGATGACTTCGTCGGCGATCAGAAGGATGCCGTGCTTGCGGCAGAGTTTCTCAATACCGGGCATGAAACTGCTGTGTGGCGGGATGACGCCGCCTGCGCCCAGGATCGGCTCCATGATGAAGGCAGCGATGGTGCCGGCCCCCTGGAAGGCGATTTCGTCCTCAAACGCTTGCAGGCAGAGTTGGGCCAGTTTGGCGGGATCAGTCTCATTGAAGGGGTTGCGGTAGGTGTAGGGCGCGGGGATGTGAAAGCAGCCGGGCAGAAGCGGTTCATACGCGGTGCGAAAGTTGGCGTTGCCGTTGACTGACGCGCCGCCCATGTGGGTGCCGTGATAGCCCTTTTTCAGGGAGACGAATTTGGTGCGGGCGGCCTCGCCGCGGATCTTGTGATACTGGCGGGCCAGGCGCAGGGCGGTCTCAACGCTGTCGCTGCCGCCAGAGGTGAAGAAGGCGCGGGACAACCCATCGGGGGCAAAGAACGTGCGCAACTCTTCGGCCAGTTCGATCACCTTGTCGTTCGAGGTGCCGCGGAAGATCGAGTAATAGGGCAGTTGATCCAGCTGGGCGGCGATGGCGTCCTTGATTGGCTGGCAAGAATAACCAAGGTTGACGTTCCACAACCCACCGACGGCATCGACCACCTGATGCCCGTCAATGTCGGTGATGCGCACGCCGGATGCGCCGGTCACGATGGTGGGGGCGTTTTTCAGGCTGTCAGCGGGCGAGGTCATCGGATGCCACAGCGACCGTGCATTGTTGGCCTTGAGGAAGTTCTCGTCTTTCATGGCATGTCCTTTCAGGCGGCGGCGCGCCAGAGCGTTGCAAGGTCAGGCGGCAGAGTTCCGCCCCAAACTGTGGTGATTCGGGTGGCGGCTTCGGTCACCGCGGCCAGGATTGCGTCGCGCAGATGCGGCGTCATGCGCGGGGCAGGCGTGGCGACGGCAAGGCTGCCGATGCAGGCGGATTGCGCATCAAAAAGCGGCACTGCGATGCCGTAAACATCGCGCTCGAACGTCGAGTCAGTTTCGGAAAAGCCTTTGGCCCGAATGCCGGGCAGCCGGGCACGCAAGGCGGCAGGGTCGGTCTGCGTGGTGCCGGTCAGCTGCGGCAGTGGTGCCTGAAGGATGGCGTTTTGCGGCGCGGCAGGCAAAAAGGCCAGCACGGCCATGCCGCTGGCGGTGGCGTGGAAGGGCAGAAAGTCGGCATCCTCCATCATCACCTGCATGCCGTGGCGGGCGGAATAGGCAAAGGCCAGCGTCTGCAGCCGCCCCGCCACCAGATGCGACAGATGCGCAGTCTCCCCCGTGGCATCGGCCAGCGCACGAAGAGCAGGCATCGCGGCGTCACGGCTGGGCACAGCGGTTTCGCGCAAGGCCGCCAGCCGCAGAACGGCGGGACCAAGGCGGTATTCGCGGGCCGGGCCGGTTTGTTCAACCATGCCGCGCGTCTCCATCTCGGACAGCAGGCGGTGGCAGGTGGCCTTGTTCACCCCAGCGGCGCGGGCAATCTGACTGAGACCCATCTGCGGCTGCTGATGGGTGAACAGGTCCAGAAGATCCAGGGCTTTGCCAACCGTTCCCATATGCGTCGCCGGCTGCTCCGGCGCCCCCAACAGCGGACGCATCAGGCGCCCTGCATATTTTGTTGACAGATCGGCGGGCAAGCTGTCAATTTGTTTTTGAACC
>JBATPI010000056.1:0-2740 GCA_049291415.1 Paracoccaceae bacterium
GTCGAACCGATCCGCGCGCATTTGACTAGCGTAAATAGACTTCATTGTCGCAGTAAACTCTGTCTGCCCTCCGTAGCTGGGATGGCGAGCTTTGTGTAACTGATCTGGCCCGAAAGTGCCGGCGAGCGCGTTAAAGGCATCATTGCCCAACGCAACAATCCGGCGAGGTTGTAAGATCTGAATTATGGCCATTAGAATATCGACTCCTGCGCGCCTCTCCCGCGCGTTATGGGCACGGTTGGTAAAGGGATCACCTGGGTCATGAGGATGAAGGGGAAAAACATTCCACATGAAGATGGGCACGTCCAGACGCGAAAGGATTTCCCAGATCACCGTCGCCGTGCGCTCTGCCACAGGTTCGCCGATGGTCGGGCGCTGCACTGACAGGTCCCATCGCGACAGATGGTCAGCGTAATGTACATCATCGGTGAGCGCCAGCCCGGTGCGTCGTCCCCCGCGATATCCCAGATCGCGTCCGACCCAGATGGCATCGATATCGCTCACCGCCGCGCGATCAAGCATAACGGTTAGATAATCACGCCGCATCGCTGGTGCGCCCTCCGTGTCGTGGACCGGGCATCGGTCGACATAGGGGTTGAACGTGTTTTCAAAGCGCAACTCTGTCAAAGCGTGCAGGATGGCCCCTGAGCCCATGATTGTTTTCCACCTGTTCTATCTGATCACAGCGCTTTGAAGCGCAGCGTCCTTTCGTTGCGATCGCCTATGACAATACCGCCGTTGTGTTGTCGAATTTGTCGGAAAACACTGTACCCTTGCAAAATGGCATCTTCCCAGAGTTTTAGGGGGCATTGTTCGACCTCGTACCCCTGAACAAAGTTGCGCACAAATTTTAGCAGATCGAAAGAGACGGATTTTTGCCCCTCGAAGAAATTCAGGGACTTGGCTTGAGCGAAGATGTAGGCCGAAACTCCTTCGTCTACGACAATCGCCCGACCGCTATCTTGGGCCTCATCCACCTTGGGGTTGCTCTTGCGTTTGTGTTTGATCAGGGCGCGAAAAGTCGGGGACCAGTGAAGGATCGCAGCATTGGCAAAATGAAACACATCATGGAAACGGTACCCGTCCGAGTCTGCGATGTTGTCCGTCAGCGGGTCACCGATGTAAACCCCTTTCCAGCGCAGGTAGCTGCGGCCATTTGGGCGCTGGGTGACCTCTATCTGGAATTCCCGGGGAAGCTGTTCGTCTACCGAGAATTCCTTGTCAAAATCGAGCAAGTGCTTGGGGTCAGGCTTCAGGAAACGGCCCCGCACCTTGGCAATGTTACCATGCAAAACGGCTGCAAACGAGACGCCAGACGCCTGAACAGCCTCCAGATAGGCACGTGTGAAATCAAGCAAGACAGCCCGAACATTCTGACGGTCTGTCTCGACCGCAAGAAGGCGCGCAGCGTAGCCACCGAGACGTAGGAGAACATCGTCCAGCGAAGCGATCTGATCCGCGCTGATGACATGTGACAGCGGGTGGAGCGGCTCCGCGTTTGCAGCAATGCTTTTCGTGAACCCAGAACTTTGCAAGACTTCATCAAACAAATCAGTCAACGGGATGTTGACCCGACGGCACAAGGCGGTGAGGTACCAAAGCGTATCGCCCAGCTCTTCCTCCACATCGCGCAGGTAGCCAACGAATGCATTGCTTTCGCGCTGCAGTTTTTTCGAAGTACTCATAACACTGCCCACCTCGCCGAAAAGTCCGAGCAAGATCGGTGTCATTTCTTCAGTGCGAAAGCGGTCAGTTTCTGCAACTTCTTCTTGATAGTCGGACACAAGGACGTGTGAGGCGCTTAATGGGGGCTTCATTGCTTGACTTTCAAATCGTTCAACATTTCATGCGGCGTGCATTGGTAGCCGATAATCCTGCCCTGACCTTTCGTGCTAATCGAGAATCTTATCCATGCGCTTTGAGTAGCGCGCACCGCTCTCCATGAACTGATAGGGATCACCGATCACAGTGTTCGTGCGCCCTCGGTAGTTGGCATGAATCCAGTCCAGCAGGGGCTGAGCTCCTACAAGCGGGAATTTTCTATGACCTATCTGGTTACGATAACCGAGATGGCTAAGAATGTGATGCGGAATTAGAGGAGCCTCGTCACCAAAATAGTAAAAATTGTGCGAAATCAATACTCTATTTGTCTGGGTATCATTTTTGATATTGGATGGTTCTGGGCTGCCGTCAACTTGGCTGTGATGTGAGTCTTCCTGGACCCATGCCATAGCCCCTACCGACCGATGATAGATGTTGTCACCCATGATCGTTTTTCGAGAGCCGTTTCGGGCTGGGCGCTTGGAATGAAACATTGGATCGTCCCAGTACGCATCGAATGTGCGCGTGTCGGTCACCTGCATCGCATAAATGCAACGGCCTACCGCTTTCAGCTTAGCCCCGCCCATACCAACCACCCAGTCGCCGACTTGGGCAGTTTTTCGGATCTTGGGCTTGCAGGTTGCGAGCGTGCACACGCCGTGAAAGGGATTCGGGGCGAAGCCAAAATCTCGCGCGACCACGTACATGTAAACGCTGGGCATGAAACGCTCAGCACCTAGAGGTCGGCGCAGCATGAACCGGTTCGCGCGCCGTGCTACCGCCCGGGTCCTCAAACGAAGGAGTACCTTTACCATCGATTGCATCGATGAGGCTGTCAGAGTTCCAGTTTTTCAGATCACTTCCGTATTTTTCGAACGCGGGTGGTATGTCAGCTTTCGTTCCACCGTGAGTATAGACA
>JBATPI010000057.1:0-16388 GCA_049291415.1 Paracoccaceae bacterium
CGCGTCTTGCTGCGTCGACCAGCGGAGCAGGGTCTTGACCCTCAGCAATCGTGATCCGGCTGGATTCTCGGATTAAAAGCCTTCCGAAGGCAGAGTTTTACAACACCGCCTTCGGACTCTGCCCGGCAGTATACTGCTGTTTTTCTTCAGCACACCAGCAACCGAAATGAACGGCCGATCCGGCCATCCTCAACGCCACGTCCGATGAACACGATGACATTCTCGATTTCCGCTGCGCTGCCGTCGCTGGGCAAAGTATCGGGCAGAACTTCGGGGGGCTGCACCGTGCCGCGCACCGCCTGCAGCAGCAGCCGGCCCGCCGGGGCCCGTATAACTCCCTTGACGCGAACAAGGTCGTCGCCGTTGGCATGCAGCACAGCCGACAGCCAGACAGACACCGCCGCCCAACCTGCCGCAGCCCCGACATCCAGACGCAACGTGCGGATCGGCGCGGCTTCCTTCTCTGGCGGCAGGACGGCAAGTGGCTTGACACCCTGCATCTCGGGCAATGTAACCGGTGATCCCAAGACCGCGCCGGAGACCCGGGCGCCGGGGTTCACCACTGCCATGGTCGCGGCAAGCCGGGCCAAGGCATCGGGTGCGGCAACATCAACTTTGGTCAGCACGATCCGGTCTGCCGCCTCGATCTGGCGCAGCCACAGCGGTTCGGTCGCCAACTGTACGGCAGCGTGCAGGGCATCGGCGACAACGACTGTTTTCACAATGCGGATTCGTCGCGCCAGCACCCCATCCGCCGCGATATGTGCAGCGATGCGCGCGGGGTCTGACAGACCACTTGTTTCCAGCACAATGGACGCAACGCCCCTGTCGCAGAGTTCGCGCATCGCCGCGACAAAGCGCGCAGCGCCGTCGCAGCAGGCGCATCCATCTGCCAGAACGGTCAGACCTTCTGCCCCGGCCAGCAGCAGATGATCCACCGGCATCTCAGCCGCCTCGTTCACCAGCACATGCACGCCGGAAAACGCGCCGACATACAGTTGATGCCGCAGCCAGCTGGACTTGCCCGCGCCCAGGTAGCCGCCGACGATTGTCAGCGGAATGCGCCCGTCTGCCTCAGCCATCACACGCCAATGGGTCGATGGCGCGCCCTGCCATACGCGCCGCTTCGACCCACAGCACTTCGAGGTCAGGGACAATGATGCTGGCCCCGAACCCTGACGCGAGTTGAAAGCCGGGGATCATGCCGTCATCCCGGGCGCTCAGATGGTAGGGCGCGAGAATCCGGTTAACGACCGTCATCCGCGTCAGACGATTGCGCAGCCTGTCACCTGGCGTGACGGCGCCCGCATCGGTCCAGTGGCCGGGGGCGGGTGGGTATCCGCAGGCGCTGCACATGCCTTAGATCAGCGCGGGGCGTTCGGCACCGCCAAACGGATAACGGCGGCGGAAATCGTCGGCGATGGTCTCGAACGAGGCCCATTCAACACCATCGTGACCGTTAATGTATTCGATCAGCCGTTCCAGCATCAGCAAGACTTGTGGCCGCCCCGATACGTCGGGGTGAATGGTCAAAGCGAAGGTGCCATAATCCATCTCGCGGTAGACCCAGTCGAACTGGTCCTTCCACATCTGTTCGATATCGCGGGGATTGACGAAGCCGTGGCTGTTTGGGGCCTTTTTCATGAACATCATTGGCGGCAGGTCGTCGACGTACCAGTTCGCCGAAATCTCAACGAGGTCGATCTCGCCACCACGCTTTAGCGGGCGCATCCATTCCTTGGCGGTCTTGGTATAGTCGATCAATGTCCACTCATCACCGGACCGGGCGTAATGCGGCTGAAAATCGCGGTAGCTCTGGCTGTGATCGTAGGTAAAGCCGTATTTCTTCAAAAGGTCCGCAGTGACGGCGGACATTTCCCACCATGGGGCGACATAGCCGCGCGGGGCCTTGCCGGTCAGCCCCTCGATCAGCTCGATGGATTTGATCAGCACGTCCTCTTCCTGACGGGGGGTCATCGCCACCGGGTTTTCGTGCAGATAGCCATGCGCGCCAACCTCGTGGCCTGCATCGACTATCATCTTCATCTCGTCGGGAAAGGTTTCCAGGCTGTGGCCGGGGATGAAAAACGACGTTTGCAGGTCATACTTCTTGAACAGCCGCAGCAGGCGCGGAATGCCGACCTCGGTGGCAAAGATACCGCGCTGGATATCAGACGGGCTGTCGCCGCCACCATAAGAGCCGATCCAGCCCGCCACGGAATCAATGTCGGTGCCGAAGGCGCAATAGATTTTCTTGGTCATGTCTGTGTCTCCTGTCTGGGCGGCCTAGACGCCGCTGGGAATGTTTTGTGGGTCGCGCTGGACAAAGCGGGGCGTGGTCAGCGCCTTCCACCTCGTCAGCGCCTTGGCGGCAGAAGGAAAGGCCGGGCGCGGGATATAGCGACCGCGCCCCGGCGTCGGGAGGCTATTGCTGCCATGGGCCCAGACCACCTCGCCGCGCGACAGGGTATAGCGCGGCAGGGCGCGCACTTCGAACCCTTCAAAGACGTTGTAGTCGAGAATGGAATGCTGATTTGCCGCCCGGATCGTCTTGGACAGTTTCGGATCCCACACCACCAAGTCGGCATCCGCCCCCGGGACGATAGCCCCTTTGCGCGGATAGATGTTGAGAATGCGGGCGATATTGGTTGAGGTGACAGCGACGAATTCTTCCGGGGTAAGCCGCCCGGTTTCCACGCCGGTCGTCCACAGCACGCTCAACCGATCCTCAAGGCCACCGGTGCCGTTCGGAATCATCGGAAAGCCTTTCAGTCCCATCCGCTTCTGTTGGGTCGTGAAGGCGCAATGATCGGTTGCCACCACTTGCAGACTGCCCGCCTGAAGCCCAGCCCAGAGGCTGGCCTGATGATCTTTCGACCGGAAAGGCGGCGACATTACGCGCTGCGCTGCGTGATCCCAGTCGGGGTGCAGGTATTCGCTTTCATCCAATGTCAGGTGCTGGATCAACGGCTCGCCATAGACCCGCATCCCCTTTTGCCGGGCGCGCCGAATTGCCTCATGCGCCTGCTCGCAGCTGACATGCACCACATACAGCGGCGTGTCTGTGGCATCGGCGATCATGATCGCGCGGTTTGTCGCCTCGCCCTCCACCTCTGGCGGGCGGGAATAGGCGTGGCCTTCGGGGCCGATCTTGCCCGCCTTCATGTATTTCGCCTGCAACTCAGCGACGATGGCGCCGTTCTCGGCATGCACCAGCGGCAGCGCGCCCAACTCGGCGCAGCGGCTGAACGAGGCGTACATCTCGTCGTCCTCGACCATCAAAGCGCCTTTGTAGGCCATGAAATGCTTGAACGTGTTGACTCCCATCTTCACGCACTCGGCCATCTCGTCGAAGACCTTTTCCGACCAGTCGGTGACCGCAACATGCCAGCCGATATCGACGCAGATCTGATCGTCGGCACGGGCGTGCCAGTCCTTGACCGCAGTCACCAGGCTGCCATCCGGGCCGGGTAGCACGAAATCGACCAGCATCGTTGTCCCCCCCGAAGCAGCGGCGCGGGTGCCGCTTTCAAAGGTCTCGGCCGCCCGGGTGCCCATGAACGGCATTTCAAGATGGGTGTGCGGGTCAATGCCGCCGGGGATAACGAAGGCATCCGTCGCGTCGATCACGGTGTCGCCCGACAGGTTGGGGCCGATCTCGGCAATGATCTCGCCCTCGATGCGGATATCGGCTGCATAGCTGCGGTCGGCGGCAACGATGGTGCCATTCTTGATGACTGTGCTCATGGCGTTACTCCCTTGCGGTCTCAAAGCGGCAATGACGGGTGAATTGATCGGCCTTCCCGGCCATGATCAGCAAAGACAAGAGCAGCCGCGCCTTGAGCGGCGACAGGTCGCCCGCGCCGACACATCCCTTGGACGCAAGGTCGATCTCACCGCCCTTTTGGCCATAAGTCGCAGACAAGACGCGGCCGCCGCCGGTCCGGCTGGCAAAGACCACCGGCAGGCGCTGCGCGGCCTCGGCCAGGACGATGGCGCAGGCCGCGGTGGTATGACCGCCACCCGACAGCGCGAGCACGAGGCCATCGGCCCCGGCACCCACGGCGGCGCGGATCATTCGGTCGTCGTCACCCAGTGCCGGCGTCAGGATCGGCACGAAGGGCGCCTCCGCATCCCGCAACGTCATGTCCGGCAGGGACGGCAGGCGTATCGGGCGGCAGCGGATCACAGGCGTGCCTTCGGACACGAACCCGACGGGCGACGATGAGGCGAAGGCGGCGGGCGATGCGGTATCGGTTTTGGCGACCGAGACGGCGGAGTGCAGCACGTCGCCCATGACAACCAGAACACCCAAGCCCGCGCAGGCCGGCGACGCGGCGCAGCGGATCGCGGCCAAAAGATTGGCCGGCCCGTCCGCACCTGGCAATGCGGGATGCCGCATGGCTCCAGTGACGATCACCGGCGGCCCCACTGGCAACAGCAGGTCAAGCGCAAATGCGGTTTCATCGATCGTGTCGGTGCCTTGCGTCACCACCACGCCGCCCGACCCCGCCTGCCGCAGCGCCGTGATCCGCGCCGCAAGCGCCACGATGTCGGGCAGTGTGATTTCGCTGCTTGGCACGCCAAGCACGCTTTGGGCGCGCACGTTGGCCACATCTGCCGCTTCCGGCACCGCCGCCAGCAGGTCTGACGCTGTCAGCGTTGGCAGCACGCCCGCGCCGGGCGCGCCGGGCGTCATCGCGATGGTGCCGCCCAGCGACAGAACGTCAACCGTCTGGCGCATGGTGTTCACTCCTCCAGCGGGCTTCCTGTCGATGTGTTCTGGCCGCGCAGAACATGGTTCAATGCGTCATTCCAATGCACGCTGACCTCTTGGCCAACGCGACTGGGGTTGGCAAAGAATTCGGCGTCGTCCTGATAGACGATGAATTCCTCATCCGTGCCGGTCTTCAGCGAGACTTTGACAAAGGTGCCCTGGTATTCGGTGTTCAGCACCGTGCCGGAGGCCGCATTGCGACCGGGCCGGGCAGCAGTTCCCATGGCGATCTTGTCGCGGCGGATCGACAGCCGGACCGACTGGTCGATGTCCAATCCGGCAGTATCGTGCAGATCATAGACCACACCATCCGGGCCGGTCGCCTCGCCCACGGCACCGCTCAGGGCGGTGACGCGCGCCTCCAGCACATTCTGCCCGCCCATGAACCGGGCGATATAGGGGCTGTAGGGGCGGTCATAGATTTCGCGCGGGCTGGCAGCTTGTTCGACGGTGCCGTGATCCATGACGATCACTTGATCGGCCAGAGCAATCGCCTCGGGTTGGGTGTGGGTGACGTGGACGAAGGTAATGCCCAGCTCGTTTTGCAGGCGTTTCAGTTCTACCCGCATCCGCAACCGCAGGAATTCATCCAGCGCCGACAGGGGCTCATCCAGCAGCAGCACCCGCGGATTGGTAATCAGCGCGCGCGCCAATGCCACACGTTGCTGCTGTCCGCCCGACAGCTCGGACGGCAGCCGGTCGGCCAGATGCAAAAGCTGCACCCGGTCCAGCATTTCGCGGGCCGCCTCGCGCCGAGCGGCCCCTGGCTGACCTTTGACTTTCAGGCTGAAGGCGACATTGTCGGTCAGGCTGAGGTGCGGGAACAGCGCATAGTTCTGGAACATAAGTGCTGTGCCCCGGTTGCCTGTCCGGGCATTGGCCATGTCTTCAGCCCCGATCAGTATCTGCCCGGACGACGGCGTCTCGTGGCCCGCAATCATCCGCAGCAGGGTGGTCTTGCCGCAACCCGACGGGCCGATCATGCAGCAATACGAGCCGCCCTCGATCACAAGGTCAACCTGGTTCACCGCCCGCACAGCCCCATAGTTCTTGGTGACGCCCCGGATATCTATCTTGCTGGATTCGGTCATTTGAGTCTTTCGGTTGGCAATGGCGGTTGGGATCAATGCACCCGAGCGCGGCGTTTCTGGACAAAGGCAATCAAGCCGAATGCCAGTGCGATCACGGCAAAGCTGACCAGCGAAGTAACAGTACCAATGGCATATAGCGCCGGGGTCGTGACGTTGGTCGTCATGTTGGAAATTTCGATCGGCAGAGTGTTCTTTCCGCCCACGGTCAGGATAGAACGCGGTAACTCATCATATGACAGGGTAAAGCCGAACAGCGCCACGGCAATCAAACCGGGAAACAGGATCGGGATCGTCACCCAGCTGAGGATCTGACGGGGGTTTGCACCCGCGTCACGGGCTGCTTCGTCCCAAGCGTCATCATACCGGTTCAGCACCGCAAACATTATCAAAAGACCAAAGGGCAGCGTCCAGCTGAGGTGCGCGCCAAGGCCCGACAGCCACCATTGCAGCCGTAGCCCAATGATCTGAAAGAACTGGCTGATGCCAAGACCAAGCAAAATGCCCGGCACCACAAGGCTGATAATGCACAGGTAGAACAGCGCCCCCGACCCAAAGAACCGGCGCCGGAACGCCAGGCCCGCAAACAGGCAGCAGACGGCGGTGATGGCCATACTCATCAGGCCCAGCCCCGCCGAGCGACGAAACCCACCCGCAAGATCGCCATAGCGGCTTGACGAAAACAGATCCGAGAACCAGTGCAGCGACACGCCCCGCATCGGGAAGGTCAGACCGCCCGTTGTCCCCTGAAACGACAGAACGAAGATGATCAGCATCGGGCCGTAAAGGAAAACCACGAACAGCGTGAAGAACGCCGCCAGCAGGTAAGACGACACGCCGCGTTTGGTGCTGCTTGCTGACATGGTGGCCCCCTATTTTGCCAATTCGGACCGGATGTCGACAATCCGCAGGATGGCGGCGACGATCATCAGGACGACAGCGACAAGCATGATGGCCAAAGCGCTGGCCTGCGGATAATAGAGTTGGTCGATGTTGTTCTTCATCGCCGAGACGACCGAGGCGCTTTGCCCACCGCTCATCACCCGCACGACGAAAAAGTCGCCCATCACCAAGGTAAGCACGAAGATGGACCCAAGGGCTATTCCGGTCCGTGACAGCGGGATGATGATGTCGCGCAGAATCGTCCACGATCCCGCGCCCGCATCCTGTGCCGCCTCGATCAGGTTCGGGTTGATCTTGGCCATCGAGTTGAAGATCGGAACCAGCATGAACAGCGTGAACAGATGCACGTACGTTAGCACCACCGCAAAATCGGAATAGAGCAGGAAGTCGAGCGGCGCATCAATCACACCGACGCGCATCAACGCCGAGTTGAACAAGCCCTCGCGCCCCAGAAACGGAATCCACGAAACCATGCGGATGACGTTCGACGTCCAGAACGGCACGGTGCATACCAACAGCAGCGCAATCTGCCATTTCAGGCTCTTGACGTGAAACACAAGGAAATATGAGCAGGTGAAGCCGATCAGGATCGTCAGCACCAGCGTGATCGCCGCATATGCAAACGTCTTTAGAAACAGGCTGTAGACCAGCCCGCGCGACAGAATCTCGGTGTAGTTCTGCCACCGAAACGCGGGGTATAGCATGATGCCGTCAGAATCCCAGAATGAGATTACCAGCACGGTAATCAACGGGATTCCAACCATCAAAGTCATGATGATCGCAAGCGGTGCCGCCTGTGCGTAGGGTGCAAGTTTGCTGCCTGACATCGGCAAATCCCCTAAAGTGTGGATGGGTCGCGAAACCTGCGGCGGCGCGCCAGGTGGCCCGCCGCCGTGTTGCGTATCAGGACGAGATAAATTCGTTCCAACGCTGAATCATGTAACGGTCTTCGTCCATCACAGTGTTCCAGCAGGCGATGTTGCCCATCCGGTCCTGGAACGACCCACCGTCGCGGGCGCGCCCGGCCTGCTCCATTACGGCGCCATAGGGGTCGAGGATGGTTTCCGTCGCTGGCTTGCCTTCGTACCAGTAACCACGCTCATTTTCGGTCATCGCGGCCAAGGCCGTTTCAGGCACCGATGAATAATAGCCCTGCCGCCCGACAAAAGCGCCCTGCCAGCCATCGAGACACCAGTTGATATAGTCGATCGCTGCGTCACGCTTCATGTCGTCAAGGTGGCTCATCAGGCTCATCCCAAGGCCCCAACCACGATAGCCCTCTTTCAGCCCCTGATAAACGCAAGCCAGCCCGCGCGCACGCACGGCGGTAACGGCCGGTGACCACATCGACTGAATCACCACTTCGCCCGCAGCCATCAGGTTGACGCTTTCATCAAAGGTTGACCAGAAGGCACGGAAGTGACCGGACTTTTTCAGTTCGATCAGCTTGTTGATCGTCAGGTCGATCTCTGCCTGGGTCATGTTGCCCTTGTCGCCATAGGTGGCCAGACCCAGCGATTCCATCGCCATCGCGGCGTCCATGATCCCGATTTGCGGAATGTTCACCAGCGCCGCTTTGCCCGAAAACTCGGCGGCGAAAAGATCGCCCCAGCTTGTGACCTCACGGCCCACCAGGTCGGTACGGACGCCAAGTGTATCGGCGTTGAAAATCGTTGGAACGCAGGTGGTGAAGTCGGTTGCACCCGGTGCAAATTCGGTCGAGTCCATGCTGTCGGTGTAGATCACCTTGAACGGCAGGGTTCCCTGATTTGGCATGTCGGCGCCGTCAAAACCTTTGCCGTCGCGCATCAGCGGCGTCATCTCGGCCCAGCGTTTGATACGGGAAATCTCGATCGGCCGGACGTTGCCCGAACGATAGACCTTTTGCAGCCCAAAGAACTCAAAGTCGGCAACATCCACAGTCTCGGGTTGGGTAGCCACTTTGGCCATCAATGCCCCGGTGTCGACAACCTGTGGGTTGATGGTAAAGCCCAGATCGGCGCTGGCCTTTGACGCAACATCCGACAAGACGGAATATGACGGGCCGGCCTGATTCAAGGTGATATCCTTGATATTCTGCGCCCAGATCATCGGGGTGCCCAGCACCCCCGAGCCTACTGCTGCAGCCCCCGCCGCTGCCCCACCTTTCAGAACACCACGACGGCTGATGCCGCGAGGGGTCGTTTTCTTTTCAATTGCTGTCATCACCTTGTTCCCTGTTGCTTTGCCGAACCATGCGATCGGTGCCATTGGTCCGGTTCACATAGGCTCGACGGCCACCGACTCCGGACAAAAGCAGGCTAGTCGAAAATGTCCATCGTACGCAATCATCTTATTGACGCTGGTGAGACTTGGGTTTCATAATTGGGGCCAACGTGTATACGCCCGATCTGGACGCAGCTGGAATACACAGGACATGCCAACTTCTTTTGAACTTCGGTCACCACGGCACGGAATCGCTGATCGCGATGGCAGTTATCTCTATGAGGTGATTCATGACATGTTGCAGGGAAAAATCGCGTCCGGGGGCCTTCCCAGTGGCGCGACCCTGAAGGAGGGAACAATTGCTGTTCAGATCGGCACCAGCCGCGCGCCGGTGCGCCGGGCCCTGCTCAGGCTGGCGAAATCCGGTCTGATCCGTTCTGCCGACGGACAGGGATATATCGTCGGCAAGGGCGCACCGGTGCCCCTGAGTTCGCGTCAGTTGCATGATGTCTTGCAAGACACGCTTCATGGCGGGCTGGATGCCGTCGACCGAACCGTCTCGGCCCATCGCATCGTCGAGATCGTGCATGACGCCATCATCGCCGTCATGCCCTTTGGCCATTATCGCATTCTGGAGTCGGAGTTGGGCGATCATTTCGGCGTCAGCCGTACGGTCGCGCGCGAAGTGCTGTGGCGCCTGATGGAACAAAGCTACATTCGCAAAGACCGCAAGTCGCACTGGATCATTCCGCAGCTTTCGGCGCGTGACATCCGTGACACCCTGCAGATGCGCCGCGCGCTGGAACCGAACGCCCTGCGGATGGTCGCTGATGCCCTGCCGCATGCATTCCTGACGGATCTTATCACGCGGATCGGCGCTGTTCTCGCGGGTTTGCATGATCCTACAGCGCCGCAGATTGATGCCATTGAACACGATGTCTGTCACCGCCTGTTCGACGGGCTGAAGAATGCGCGGATGCGGGCCTCGATCCGCCGCAACCAGATCCCGCTGGTGGTGCAGCAGATCTTTCGCCGCAACTTTCCGCTGCGCGACGACCTGCCGGCCTTACGGCTTTATGATCAGATCTTGCACGCGCTGATCACGGGCGATGCGGACGCAGCGGCCCGCCTGCTTGAAACCCATCTCGACCGTGTCGAGGCGCTGATGCTCGCCCGCCTCCGGGTGCTGTCTGTGCTGTCGCCGCCCGCCACCTGCACCTGGCTCAGCGCCATTTATTGAAAGGGCGATCCGCCATGGGACATTGGCGCGATACTCCGCTGCGCATCATTGGTACAAGCGTGACCCTGAACCGTGAAGTGCAAGACCGCGTGCGCGCCGACCTTGGATTTCCAATTGTCTTCGACGTGTTGGACGGCACGACATGCCTGCGGCGCGGCGTGACCCGGCCGGACAGCTTTGACATCTACGACCAGTGGTTCCATTCCGTTGACGTGCTGCACACCGCAGGCTCGATCATGCCCATCGAAGTGGACAGGATCGAGCGCTGGCACCAGATGGCCCCTATGTTTCGCGGCACAGGTACGGACACATCTGATCGCCGCATGGGCGCCGGCCTCTGCCCCGTAGACATTCTCTTTGTTCAGGCTGACAACGACCTCGGCCCCGCTCCCACGCCCTTCATTTCCATGCTGCCCACGGTTTGCAACGCTGATGGCTTTGCCTATCGCCCCGAACTCGCCGTCAATCGCACCGATCCGGAGAGTTGGAGCTGGCTCCTCGAACAAAACTGGGGTGCCCGCTGCATGTTGTCGCAAGACCCGGCCAGCAGCGTAACCGAGGTAGCGATGGCCGCACGATCCGCTGGACTTGTTGAGATTGAGGATTGCACCAACCTGACGATAGAAGAAATCGACGCTCTCTTCGTTTTGCTGAATCGCCGCCGCAAAGCAGGGCATTTCACCCGAACATGGTCCACACACGAAGAGTCTGTCCGGCTCATGACACAGCCCTCGACCGGACTTGGTTCGCTGTGGTCGCCCGCCTATTTTGAGCTGCGCGCGAATGGTATTGACCTTGCCTATGCCACGCCCATTGAGGGTTGTCGCGGATGGCATTCCGGCCTGTGCCTGTCGGCCGCACTGGACTGCGCCATGCGCGACCGTGCCTATGCCTACCTGAACTGGTGGCTGTCCGGTGCGCCGGGCGCCATTCTGGCGCGGCAGGGTTACTACATGTCGGTGACCGAACCCCTGCAAGATGCCTTATCGCCAGCGGAATGGGCATACTGGTATGAAGGCACTGCCGCCACGACTGCGCTACATGGCCCAGACGGTCGTATATCTGTGAATATCGGCGAGCGACGCGCGGGTGGCAGCTATCAAGACCGGATGTCGTCGATCTCATTCTGGAGCACGATCATGGAAGAAAGCAATTATCTGCAGCGGAAGTGGCTGGAATTTGTGGGTTAAGCAGGCTGCGATGATCCGATCGTGCCTGTTGCATTGTTGATCACTTGGCGCGCGCAGATCATTGCACTCCGGCTGGCACCGGCAATCGCCGGGCCGAACAGCAGGACCGTCGTCATGGGATAGCGGGATTGATCGGGCGGCAGGTCAGCCGTGTTGCCACCGAACTCGTGGGCAGGCAGCCACAGCATATTGACACGAATCAACGCGTGCCCATAGTTGTCTGACAACAAGGTTGTCTGACAACGAAACGGGATCCCAAATGTTCAATTTCGACGTTGCGCGCTATCTGACCATCCAGCAAGGTGCGGTGAATCTTGCGCCACAGATCGACTCCGCGATCTCAAAGGCGCTGGCCGATGGCGCGCAGAACCTGTTCTTTCTGGGCTCCGGTGGGGTTGCCTATCTGATGGAACCCGCCATTCAACTGCTGCAACGCAACTCTGGCCTGCCGGTATTTCGCGACTATCCGGCAGAGCTGCTGGTCTGCCCCAATCGCAACCTGACCGCGCGCTCGATCGTGGTGATGCCATCACTGTCGGGCACTACCAAGGAAAGCGTCGCGATGATGGCACAGTTGCAAGAGATCGGCGCGCAGGTGATCACGCTGATCGGCCATGCCGACACGCCGTTGGGCCATGCCGGAAAGCCCGCTCTGGTGAACTATGCGGCGGATGATACCTCCAGCGAGTCGTTTTATATCCAGGCGCTTCTGGTCGCCCTTTCGGTGATGAAGGCCCGCGGCGAGATCAGCGATTACGATGCGGTTCTGGCCGAGATGCAGGGCCTGCCGCAGGCGCTGCTGGCCACCAAGGAACGCTTTGAGCCTAGGGCGGATCATTTCGCCCGCATCATTGCCGGCGCCGATTATCACATGTTCACCGCCGCCGGAAACATGTGGCCCGCCACCAACTACTACGCGACCTGTATTCTGGAAGAGATGCAATGGATCCGCACCCGCCCGGTGCATGCGGCCGATTTCTTCCATGGCCCGTTAGAGCTGATTGACAAAACCGTCAGTCTGATCTTGCTGCGGGGCGAAGATGACAGCGTCACCCTGTCGGACCGGGTGGCGAATTTCGCCCCGCAATACACCGACCATTTCACCGTGCTGGACACCGCCGAATTCGTGCCATCCAGCATGTCACCGCGGCTGCGCGCCCTTATCAGCCCGGCCTTCATGGCCGCGATACTGGAACGGCTGTCGGCGCATCTGGAAGTGATGCGCGACCATCCCCTGACAACGCGCCGCTATTATAAGCGCGTCGCCTACTAGACAGAGGGGCCGCCCGTGACCGATACGCGCCACCACTTTGCCACCGTAGGTGATAATTGCATTGACCGCTATCTGCCGCTGAAGCAGGCCGCAGTCGGCGGCAACGCGGTGAATGTGGCAGTGCAATTGGTGCTGGAGGGCGAAAGCTGCGCTTATTTTGGGGCGGTGGGGCGCGATGAGGCCGGTGCGTGGACGCGCGAGGCGCTCGGCCAGCACGGCGTCGGGCTGGAGCATCTGCAAGAGTTAGACGCCCCAACCGCCCATACCGATATTGATGTCGATGCGGCGGGCGAGCGCTTTATTGCCTTTGAGGAGTTTGGCGCAACGGCGCTGTACCGTCCCAGCCCGCAGGACATTGCGGCGCTGGCAGCGATGGATCACATCCATATCGGCTGGCTCTGCGAAGCTGGCGCACTGCGCACGGCTCTGGCCGGCGCTGCGGTCAGCATTTCACAAGATGTGGCGGTGAACCCCGATGCTACGGGCGTGGACCTGGGCTTTGAATCGGTTGGCGCATCCGAGCCGTTGGCGCGCGCAGCATTGGCGCGGTTGCAAGGCGCGGGCTGCCGCGTGGTTGTCGTGACCTGCGGTGCCATGGGCAGCTTGGCCTGGGATGGCGGCGAGGTGATCACGACCGGAAGTCGCCTGCTGTCAACCGTTGCTGACACCACCGGTGCGGGTGATACCTTTATTGCCGGGTTTCTGGCGGCTTGGAAACACGAGCGGCCCTTGGATGCCTGTCTGGCCGCCGGTCGCGACGCCGCAGCCCGCACCTGCGGCCATGTTGGCGGCTTTCCGCAGCGCCTTCGGCCTTGCAAATAGCCTCAGGCCAAGATTGACAGATGTATGACAACCTGCGTGAAATGAAGCATCACCTACCCCAAACCAAAAAAGACTCAGCAACAAGGAGAGACAGATGAGACTGGCTTTGATCGGCGCAATTGCCGCCGCTTTGATAGCGCCCACAGCTTTCGCGGGCGAGACTCTGGATCGTGTCACCTCAACCGGCATCATGCACGTGGCAACGAATGTGGGCTGGCCCCCGCAAAGCTATCTGGATGACAATAATGAGATGGTCGGCTTTGATATCGATGTGGCAAACGAGATTGCCAAGCGACTTGGCGTGACGGTCGAGTTCGACACTCCTGAATGGGGTGTGATGACGGGCGGACGTTGGGGCGGGCGTTGGGATGTGGCAGTAGGCTCAATCACCCCCACCAAGCCACGCTCTGAAGTACTTGATTTTGCAGGGATTTACTACTACACTCCCTATGTGTTTGCAGTGAACGCTGACAGCACTGTCACCGACGCAAAAGAACTGAACGGCAAGAAGATCGGTGTTGAGACCGGCACCACCTCGGAAGAGTACATCAACCGTCAGCTGGTGATCGACGCGCCCGGAATTCCGGCGATCGAGTATTGGCTGGAGCCGGGCGAGGTCAAGACCTACGCCGATTCCATGCTGCCGTTTGACGATCTGCGTCTGGGCGATGGTGTGCGGGTCGATGCGGTAATCTCGGGTGAGCAAACTGTGTTGAACGCCATCAAGAACGGCTATCCGATCAAGGTCGTGCCAGGCGATTATGCCTTCCGTGAGCCGCTGGTCGTGGTGGCTGACAAGGGCGATCCGGAATGGACGGCCAAGGTGACCGAGATCATCACCGCGATGAAAGACGATGGCACGCTCGGCACGCTGACCACCAAATGGTACGGCAAAGACTATAGCAAATAAGACGGTTGGAGGCGCGCGGCATGGATCGCGCGCCATTCTTGTCAATGCCGCGATCCCTGCGGATCTGCGCCCTGCCGGAAGATCCCGATGACGACTGCGCCTGCAACAGACTATGTCGACGTCTGGTACAAACCCAAAACCGCTGACGCGCCGATGCGCACAGCTCTTGTCGGCCCGACCGAGGCAGATGTCTGCATCATCGGTGGCGGATTGGCCGGGCTGACGGCAGCACATGATCTGGCATCTGCTGGCCGCAAGGTTGTGTTGGTTGAGGCGCGGCGGGTTGGTTGGGGTGCCTCGGGGCGCAACGGCGGCTTTGTCGGTTCGGGCTATTCGGCGGGATATGATCGGATGGCTGCAAGGGTCGGCAAGGATGCCGCCAATGCGCTCTTTGCCATGTCGATCGAAGGCATCAGGATCGTGGCCGACAATATCCGCGATCTGAACATCTCTGCCGCCGCCCCCTGCCCCGGCATCCTGGGAGCGGTGCGCTATGATGCGGGTCGCGATCTGGCCGATCACCGCGACTGGCTGGCCCGCACTTTCGACTATCATGTCGATCATCTGGATCGCGCGGCACTGGCCAGGCATGTCACCTCGCCGCGCTATCATCAGGCGCTGCATGACCAGAACGCCTTTCACTTCGATCCGCTGGCCTATTGCCTGGGCTTGGCCCGCGCTGCCGAGGCCAAAGGTGTCGGCATCTTTGAGACCACACCCGCTGAGACCTTGGAAAAAACCAACTCTGGCTGGGTCGTCACCACGCCAATTGGCAGCATCACCGCGCGCGACGTGCTGGTCACCACCGGCGGCTATACCGACCGGCTGGTGCCGGAACTGAACCGGTCCTTCTTGCCGATCGCCACCTATGTGATGACAACAAAGGCAGACCCCGACCTGATTGCCACCGCCATTCACACTACATCGGCCATCGGCGATGACCGGCGCGCGGGAGATTATTACCGGCTGGTTGATGGCGGCAAACGGGTGTTGTGGGGCGGCAAGATCACCACCCGCACGACCGAGCCGCGCCACTTGGGCAAGCTGTTGCACCGCACCATGACCGACACCTACCCTCAGCTTGCCGATCTGCCGATCGACAAGGTCTGGACCGGGCTGATGTCGTATGGTCGCCACATGATGCCGCAGATCGGTAAGCTGCGCTCGGGCCTGTGGTATTGCACCGCCTTTGGCGGCCACGGCATGAACACCACCGCCATCGGTGGGCGGGTGATAGCCGAGGGCATTCTGGGCCAAACCGACCGCTACCGCCAATTCGCGCCGTTCGGGCTGGATTGGGTGGGCGGCCTCATCGGCATGGCTGCGGTGCAGCTGACCTATTGGCAATATCAGGCGATGGACATCTGGCGCGAACGCCAGGGTTGAGCATATGCACTATCGGGACAATATCGACTACCCGCCGCTGCTGACCCGGCCCAGCTTTTTTCTGCCACTTCTGGCCGCGGTTTTCGCCGGCATGTGGTGGTTCAACGGTGCCGACTCTGCAGTTGGTCGGATTGTGGCAGGGGTATTCCCCTCCATGGCCGACAGCTCTGGGCTGAACCTGCTGACCGCAGCCCTTGCCACCGCGTTTGTGGGCTTCAACATCTTTGTGGTGATGCGCCTGCCCCTGCGCCAACAGGTCTGGCTGGTCTGGGGCGAGTTGGCCATTCTGATCTTGCTGTTTTTCTATTCCTTCAACCTCAGCTTTGCCTTCATCCAGCGCAAGATCGGCTTTTTGATCACCCAAGGCCTGATGATGACGCTGTACATCTCAGCCGTGTCCATCGCCATTGCCACGGTGCTGGCGTTGATGGGGGCGATGGCGAAACTGTCGTCCAACGGCATCGCGCAGGGCATTGCGCATTTCTACACCTCGCTGTTTCGCGGCCTGCCTTTGCTGATGCAGATCTACATGATCTATCTGGGTCTGCCGCAACTGGGCTATGTGGTCGATGCCGTGCCCACCGGCATCGCCGC
>JBATPI010000058.1:0-31061 GCA_049291415.1 Paracoccaceae bacterium
CATCCTTAAGGCGCGATCTGGAGTTGAATAATGGCAAGGCTGCTGAAGCCCGTGCAAAATTCTCCACCGGCTTGCACCCCAGAGTTCTTGCCCTAAGAAACGCAATCCAAAAATAAGCTGGCCCTTCACGGGGCCAGCCGCCATACATACCGCCGCATACGGTCTTTCTCGCCCCTGACGGCCTTCTGGACCTGTAGCAGCCGCATGGCCTTGCTGACACGCTTTGTAACGTCCAGCACCATGCGGTGATCGCGTATGTCCTTGCCCTCCTCGCCGCATATCCGTTCTGCCAGATCGCGCGATGATAGCTGATCGCCCTTGCGCAGTTCCCGCAAGAGGAATTGCCGCAGTTCGTTGCGGTGAAAGATCACCAGGCGGCTTTGCCTGATCTGCCTGCCATCAAGATCGCCTTCATACCCCATAGCGCACAGGATGCGGTCCAGAGCCTCTAGGTCGTTGTGCAGTTCACCCATGCGCTCACGCATGGCGACTATCTCGCCCATGGTGTCGTCGCGCATCTTGAGAAGGCCTGAAACTGTGTTTTGCATGGCGGAAACACTAGCAGAGTCACCGGGTTTGGTGTAGTTTGCAGTTGGTGCGTTTGCTACATAAGGCCGTTCTTCCGCCGCTCGGTGATTGAGGAATTGGGCGGCTGGGATGCCCATAACGTCACCGAAGACGCCGATCTGGGCATCCGTCTGGCCCGGCGCGGCTACCGGACCGAAATTTTGGAGACCGTCACCGGAGAAGAAGCGAATTGCCGGGTGATCCCCTGGGTCAAGCAACGCTCGCGCTGGATCAAGGGATATATGATGACTTGGGCGGTGCATATGCGCCAGCCCCGCCTTTTGCTGCGCGAACTGGGCATCTGGCGTTTTATCGGTTTTCAGATCATGTTCTTTGGCACCATCGTGCAATTCCTGCTGGCGCCCGTATTGTGGAGCTTTTGGGCCATCCCGCTGGGCCTGGGCCACCCAATGGCGGGCCTGATGTCGCCCGGCAGCGTCCTTGCGATGTCAGCCGCATTCATCCTGTCCGAGGTGGTGAATATCACCCTTGGCATCGTGGCGCTAAAGCGCACCGACCACAAGATGTCGCCGCTGTGGGTGCCTACGCTGCATCTCTATTTTCCGCTGGCCGCGCTGGCCGCCTATAAAGGCCTGTGGGAAATGCTGACCCGTCCGTTCTACTGGGACAAGACCAGCCACGGACTCTATGACCCGATTGTGCCCGGCAACTGACCTAGCGCCCCGATCAGCGCCCCGATCAGCGCGTGCGGATTTCACCCGCTTCAACCCGCAGCCGGGTCTCGAACGCGCAGCTGATGTGGGATCGCAGCGCCTGATAGGCCGCCTCGCCATCATGGGCGGCAATCGCTGCGACGATCAGATCATGCTCATCCAGCGCCACATGGTCGCGCCCTTCGGCGGCAAAGGATGTGTTCGCCATCAAGGCCATTGACCGATGCACCAGATCCAGTTGCTGCACCAAAAAGCGGTTGTGGCTGGCCAGATGGATCTGCTTGTGAAACCGCTTGTTCGCGCGGCTCAGCTCTCGCGGGTCGCCGCCCAACAGGGCGCGGTCGTCGGCCACCATGCTTTGCAGCACGCGGATTTCCTCATCCGTGGCGTGGCGGGCGGCCAGCCGCGCGGCCAGCCCCTCCAACTCGGTCCTCACGGCATACAGGTCGGCCAACTGGTTGTGGTCCAGACTGGCCACGATCAGACTGCGGCCGTCACGGCTGAGCATGGCCTGTGTCTCCAGCCGCTGCAGCGCCTCACGCACCGGAGTGCGCGACACGCCCAACCGCTCGGCCAGCTCGCTTTCCACCAGCCGGTCGCCGGGTTTGTAGGTGCCGCCCTCGATCGCCTCAAGGATCAGCGTATAGGCATCCTTCTGCACAGCCATCCGCCTGTCCGTCCCCTTGCCATTCCCGCGCGACCCTAGCGGCAGGCCCCTCACCTATCAACCCTTCCCAAACCGGCCATCCGGGCCTATTTAACATGCATGGCCTATGATGATTTCCAGCATGTCGACACATGGGTCTTTGACCTGGACAACACGCTTTACCCGCCGCAGATGCGCCTCTTTGACCAGATTGAAGTCAGGATGACGCAATGGGTAATGACGCGGCTGAACGTCAGCCGCGATCATGCCGACCATCTGCGCAGCCATTATTGGGCGACATATGGCACCACGCTGGCGGGGCTGATGCAAGAACACGGCATCGCACCCGACGAGTATCTGGCTGATGTGCATGACATCGACTTCTCACCGCTGACGCCGGATCCACTGTTGGCCGCGCGGATCCGCGCCCTGCCCGGTCGCCGCATCGTCTATACCAATGCCGATACGCCCTATGCGGCCAAAGTGCTGCAGGCGCGCGGGCTGTCGGGCGTATTCGACGCGGTGTACGGCGTTGAAAACGCGGGTTATCGGCCCAAGCCGGAGGCAGCCGCCTTTGAGGCCGTCTTTGCCGCCGATGGCCTGACCCCAGCCCGCGCGGCAATGTTCGAGGATGATCCGCGTAACCTGGCCGCCCCCCATGCCATGGGCATGCGCACCGTTCACATCGCAGAGCAGCCGTTACCGGCCCCGCATATCCACCATCACGCCACCGATCTCAGCGCCTTTCTGGGGTGCCTGATCGACAACCCCACCGCATACCACAGGTAACAGCCCGCCCCTGCGGCATCCGGTCTCGTGGCCATTTCCCGCACCATCCGCCATCAGAGCCATCTAAATGGAGCCCCCGATGACCCCTTCAGACGCCCCCGCCCCGCAGCCATCCACAGACCGCAGACCGGCGACAAAGCGCCCGATCAAGGTCACAGCCTCCAAGGGCGTGGCGCTGGCCTTGGGGCTTACCCTGCTGGCAATCGTTGCCATTGGCGCGGCCGTTGCTATTTGGGGGCCCATTGCGCTGACCTTTGCCGCCCTGCCCGTGGTGCCGATCATGTTCATCATCTTCATATGGATCAGCCTGCCCTGACGCGCTCGCGCGGGCCGATCGTGGTGCTTTGCCGCCTCGCCAAGCCTACCCTGACGCGTTAGATCTGACGGGGAAAAGGCTGGCGGGAAAAGGCTGGGCATCATGCGTGAGACAACCGATATTCTGGTCTCGGGCGGCGGCATCGCCGGACTGACCGCCGCGGCAGCCTTTGGCGCTGCGGGCTACCGGGTGCTCTGTGTAGACCCGGAGCCGCCGGTAACGACCGAGGCTGCAACAGGTGCCGATCTGCGCAGCACGGCTTTCTTGCAGCCTTCGGTCGATGTCCTGCAGGCCGCAGGCCTGTGGGACCGGTTGTTGCCCCACGCCGCCCCCCTGCAGGTCATGCGCATCATCGACGCTGGCGGCCCGACGCCCGAGCCACGCCTCATCAAGGATTTCAACGCCGCCGAGATCTCGGATCAACCCTTTGGCTGGAACCTGCCCAACTGGCTGTTGCGGCGCGAGATTTCGGCCCATCTGGCGCACATGCCTTCCGTCGATTTCCGCCCCGGCACCGCGACAAAGGCGCTGTTCACCCGACAGGATCAGGCGCTGGTCACCCTGTCGGACGGCACAAGGGTTGAGGCGCGACTGCTGATCGCAGCCGACGGTCGCAATTCCCCCATGCGTGATGCGCTGGGTATTGCGGTAAAAACCCTGCGCTATGGCCAAAAGGCACTGGTCTTTGCGGTGACCCACCCGATCCCGCACGCCAATGTCTCAACCGAGATCCACCGCTCAGGGGGGCCCTTCACGCTGGTGCCGCTGCCTGACCGCGACGGCAGCCCGGCCTCGGCCGTGATCTGGATGGAAACCGGGGCCGAAGTGGCGCGACTGGCCGCGCTGTCGCAGAATGACTTTCAGGACGCGATCAACCTGCGGTCCTGCCATATCCTCGGTCCGCTGACGCTGGCCAGCCGCCGCATGGCATGGCCGATCATCAGCCAGATCGCAGCGCGCATGGCGGGCGAACGCACCGCCCTGATGGCCGAGGCCGCGCATGTGGTTCCCCCAATCGGCGCCCAAGGGCTGAACATGAGTCTGGCCGATCTGCGCGTACTGCTGGAACTGGCGAAGGCCAGCCCTGACCCAGGCACGCGCGCCGTGCTGGACGCCTATCACCGGGCGCGCCACCGCGACATTCAGGCCCGGGTCACCGGCATCGACGCGCTGAACCGCGCCTCGATGATGGGCGCGCCGGCCCTGCGCAACCTGCGGGCCGGGCTATTGGACGCGCTCTATTCGATGCCCCCCCTGCGGCGCAGCTTGATGCGCACAGGGTTAGGATTGCGCTAAGCGGTTCCGCCTGGACCAAATTCCTTCGAAGGAATTTGCCGGATTTTTCGAAAAATCCGGGGCCGCGCTAAAGCACGGCCTCTACCGCCCGGCCCAGCCGCGCCACGGTTCCGTCCACATCCTTTAGCTTGTCCAGACCAAAGAGCCCGATGCGGAAGGTGCGGAATTCAGCGCCCTCGCCCACCTGCAATGGAACGCCAGCGGCAATCTGCAGCCCTTCGGCGCGGAATTTCGCACCGGTCTGCACATCGGGATCTGCCGTATAGCTGACCACCACGCCCGGCGCCTTGAACCCCTCGGCGGCGACAGAGCGCACGCCGCGTCCCTCAAACATCGTCCTCACGGCCCGGCCCAGCGCCCATTGCGCGGCCTTTGCCTCGGCAAAGCCCATCGCTTTGGTCTCAGCCATCGCATCGCGAAAACCGACAATCGAATCGGTCGGCATCGTGGCGTGATAGGCATGTCCACCTCCCTCATAGGCCGCCATCATGGCCCGCCATTTCTTCAGATCCAGCGCGAAACTGTCGGAAGTGGTCTCGGCCAGCCGCGCCTCGGCCAAGGGGCTGAACATCACCAGCCCCGCCGATGGCGAGGCCGACCAGCCCTTTTGCGGGGCCGAAATCAGCACATCGACGCCCGTGGCCGCCATATCCACCCAGATGCAGCCCGAGGCGATGCAATCCAGCACCATCAGCGCGCCCACCTCATGCGCCGCCGCCGCCATGGCGGTGATATAATCGTCGGGCAGGATGATCCCGCTGGAAGTTTCCACATGCGGCGCAAAAACCGCGTCCGGCCGGGTTTCATGGATCTTGGCCACCACCTCTTCGATCGGCGGCGGCGCATAGGCCGCCGTCGGCTCATTGCCGGCCTGCCGTGCCATCACCACTGTCGCCTCAGCCGCAACCCCCGAGGCGTCAAAGATCTGCGTCCAGCGATAGCTGAACCAACCGTTCCGCACGATCAGCGCCTTGCCCCGACCAAACTGCCGCGCCACCGATTCCATCGCATAGGTGCCACCGCCCGGCACCAAAGCCACGGCACTGGCGTTATATACCTCGTGCAGCATGCCTGAGACATCGCGCATCACGCCTTGAAACTTTGCCGACATGTGGTTCAGGCTGCGGTCGGTAAAAACGACCGAGAATTCTTCCAATCCTTCGGGGTCAATATGGGCGTGCAATCCGGGCATGGTGATCTCCTCTTTCGGCCCAGCATAGGGCCGCCGGGCCAGAAGAAACAAGCCCATGCGGGCGCGGGATCAGGCCAAAGGGCCGGGCCGGCGCTCTTCGGTCAAAAGGACATTGGCCTCAACGTTGCCGACCCCCGGCAAGGTCATGATCCGACGGCGCAAGACCCGCTCGAAATCGGCGATATCGCGGGCGACGACGCGCAGGCGGTAATCGAACAGGCCCAGCACATGCTGCACCACCTGCACTTCGGGAATGGCCATGGCCGCGCGCTCGAAATCTTCCAGACTGACGCGGCCCTTGGTGGCCAGCCGCACACCCAGAAACACCGTCACGCCAAAACCGCAGGCGGCGCGGTCCACCTCAACCCGGTGACCGATGATGATGCCTGCTTCTTGCAGCCGCCGCACCCGACGCCAGGCGGCAGGTTGGCTAAGGCCGAAGCGGCGGCCCAATTCGCCGGCAGACAGCGTGCCGTCCAGCGCCAGGGCGCGCAACAGGCTGCGGTCGGTATCATCCAGATCAATCACAACGGCAGCCCGCCTTCGTCCTTTATGGTCGAGACCAGCATCAAGGCCTCAACCTCGGCGATATGCGGCAGGGCCAGAATGCGGTCGCGGTAAACCTCGGTCCAATGGCGCATGTCACGGGCGATGACGTTCAGGCGCACGTCCACACGGCCCAGAAATGTCTCGATCCCGATCACCTCGGGCACCTCACGCGCAGCGGCGATGAATTCGTCAAAAGCGCGGGGGTTGGTCTTGTCCAGCGTAAAGCGCAGGCTGACCTCAACCTCATAGCCCAAGGCCCGCCAGTCAATCACCACGGTCTCGGCGCGCACGACGCCACTGTCGCGCAAACGCTCAATCCGTCGCCATAGGGTGGCGGGGGTCACGCCGGCACGACCGGCCAGCGTGGTGCGATCCAGCTCTGGCTCGGCCAGCCAATGACGCAGGATGCGGCGATCAGTGTCGTCAAGCATGCAAATTCCGTAAAAATATCCTTGGACGCATGATTATTCGCACAATCGGCAGATATCATCAAGTATTGCACGGATTTCCTTGCACCATCCCCTATGCTGCGCCCATCAACAGCAAAGGAGACGCCAGATGCGCGTTTACTACGACCGCGATTGCGATGTGAACCTGATCAAGGACAAGAAAGTTGCCATCCTCGGCTATGGCAGCCAGGGCCACGCCCATGCGCTGAACCTGCGCGATTCGGGCGCGAAGAACCTGGTAGTCGCGCTGCGCGAAGGCAGCCCCTCGGCCAAGAAAGCCGAAGGCGAAGGCCTGAAGGTGATGGGCATTGCCGAGGCCGCCAAATGGGCCGACCTGATCATGTTCACCATGCCCGACGAATTGCAGGCCGAAACCTATAAAAAATACGTCCATGACAACATCCGCGACGGGGCTGCCATGGCCTTTGCCCACGGTCTGAACATCCACTTTGGCCTGATCGAGCCAAAGCCCGGCGTCGACATCATCATGATGGCGCCTAAAGGCCCCGGCCACACCGTGCGCGGCGAATATACCAAAGGTGGCGGCGTGCCCTGCCTTGTGGCCGTGCATCAAGATGCGACGGGCAAGGCCATGGAAATTGGCCTGTCCTATTGCTCGGGCATCGGCGGCGGCCGTTCGGGGATCATCGAGACCAACTTCCGCCAGGAATGCGAAACCGACCTGTTTGGCGAACAGGCCGTGCTTTGCGGTGGCTTGGTTGAGCTGATCCGCATGGGATTCGAGACGCTGGTTGAAGCTGGCTATGAGCCTGAAATGGCCTATTTCGAATGCCTGCACGAGGTCAAGCTGATCGTCGATCTGATCTATGAAGGCGGCATCGCCAACATGGACTACTCGATCTCGAACACGGCGGAATACGGCCAGTATGTCTCGGGCCCGCGCATCCTGCCTTATGATGAGACCAAGGCCCGGATGAAGGCGGTTCTCGCCGACATCCAATCCGGTAAATTCGTGCGCGACTTCATGCTGGAAAACGCCGTTGGCCAGCCCACCATCAAGGCGTCGCGTCGGTCCAACGACGAGCATCAGATCGAGCTGGTCGGCAAAAAGCTGCGCGACATGATGCCGTGGATTTCCAAGGGCAAGATGGTCGACAAAGCGCGGAACTGATCGGGAAAGGCCAAGGATTTTCAAAAATCCTTGCAAATTCCTTCGAAGGAATTTGGGCCGGGGGGCAACCTCCGGCCCTTTTCTTTTTGCGACGTTTTCGCCTCTGGACATGGGCAGAAACCTTGCCCAGATTCAGCCCATGCAAAAACCTCATGAATTCGACGATCTCACTGCCATCCCTGCCGAGCGGCGGCGCTATTTCACCCCGGCCTGGTTCCGCGACTTGCTGGCCGCGCGCCTGTCCTTGGGCGATACCTTCTGGATCGGCAATTTCGGCACCGCACTGATCACCGTGCCGGCGGTGATGCTCTTCGTGCTGTTGGCGCGGGTTTTTCTTGATCCGGGCATGGCGGCACTGGTCTCGGGTCTGGCCATGATGGCGATTGCGGTCTACTACGCTGTCCTTGCGCTTGCAGTTCTGCGCACCGCCCTGCCCCGGTCTGAGGTTGGCGGCTGGCGCTGGGTCGGTGTCGCCTGCACATTGGCCATTGCGGTCGGAACTGCGCTGCTGGCCTTGGTGCTTTTGGCAGGCGCCGGCATCTAGGCGGGCCGACAGCCCCTGAACCGGGACGGCAGGGCCGCAAGACCGCCCACTTTGTTTTTCTCAGCCGCCCGCTGCGATCAGCTTTTCCAGCGCGCCTTGCGGCCACAGGCTGCGATCAGCCGGGAACAGGCGGATCTCGGGGCTGTCATAGGATTTCCAATAGGCGAACACCTCCTGGCGCCCCGCATCCAGCCATAGCCCGGCAAACGCCGCGTCACATTCGAATTTGATACAAGCCTGACCAAAGTAGTCCGGGCCGATCAATCCGCCCGAGCCCAACTCACCAATCGGCCCGGCGAAGTCATCCCATTCTGCGCCCAGACCCACTTTCAGCGCGTTGTAGACCGGTTCCAGGCGCACCGCCTCAGACGGATGCTCGTTGCCCAGTGTGGGCAAGGCCTCCCAGCCGCGCCCGGCATCGGGCATGAACTCGACGGGGGTACTTTGGATGATCCCCGCGTCCGGCGTCCAGCCCCAGGTAATCGTCATCTTCCCGGGAATATTCGGGCTGGTCCAGCGCAGACCGGCCTCAGTCACCTCCATCTCCAGATAGCTGCAGGTGTCGATCGGCCCATCCAGCCGGGCGGGCGCACCCTGGGGCAGATACAGCACGAAAGGCGCATAATCGCAGGCGTTGCCGCCAGCGCCAGAAACACCATGGAACGCGACACCGCCAGCGACCGGCATCACCTTCGGTTCATAGATCCGCCAGTCTTCCAGCATCACCTTGCCATCGACCGACAGCTTGGCGCCCTCATCCGGCACCTCGTCCAGCGAGACCAGATGGCCGGCCAGCTGCCACTCTTCGGCCACCGCCGCCCCAGCCCCAAAGGCCAAAAGGGCCGCCAGCGCTGCGCCAGACATCCTCATTGTGTTCATCGTCATCTCCACGGACTTCAGTTTCAGGGGCCTCAGTTTTCGGGCCAGAATTCATAAGCTGCATTGGCTGCATCCGGCCAAAGCGCATTTTCAGGCGCGAAGGTCAGGCGACCCGCGTCCGTCCAGGCCGCATAGATCTTGCCCGTGCCGGTATCGACAAACAGCGTGGCATAGCCCGCATCGCAATCGCCCTGCACGCAGGTGCGGCCATAGTAATCGACGCCCTGCACGCCACCTGTGCCCGGTTCGGCCATCAGCGCCTGAAATGCGGGCCAATCTGCGCCCAGCGTGACCTGCGCCTCGGCGGCCACGGCGGGCAGCGCCAATGCCTCGGACGGATGGCCCGTCGTCAGGCTGCTCAGCCCGCCAAAGCCGGTCAGCGGCCCGGCCAGCGACAGCCCGGCACAAAAGATGCAAAAAGCGCCCAAGAGACCTATCTCACGTATCATCACATGCTCCGTCCTGCGTTGGCATCTTTTACCGGCGCAGAAGGCGGCAGCGCCAGATAGGGAATGCCAGACCCCAAGGGGGCCGTCAGGTCGGATCTGCGACAAGATGTCCCGCGCCGATGTCGCGCAAGGTCAGCCGCGCGGGGCCATGGCCCAGCGCATGCATCGGGCTGGGCACCTCACCGGACAGGCGGGCATGGCTGGCGCGGATATGGGCGGGGTCGGGCACCGGAACCGCCGCAATCAACCGTTGCGTATAGGGATGCTGCGGGTTGCCGAACACCTGCGCGCGGGTGCCCAGCTCGACGATCTGGCCCAGATACATCACGCCGACCCGGTCAGAGATATTCTCAACCACCGCCATGTCATGGCTGATGAACAGGAACGCAACGCCGAATTCCTGTTGCAGGGCGCGCAAGAGATCCAGCACCTTGGCTTGCACAGAGACATCCAGTGCCGAGACGCTTTCATCGGCAATGATAAGATCGGGTTGCAGGGCCAGCGCGCGGGCGATGCAGATGCGCTGGCGCTGGCCACCGCTGAATTCATGCGGATAGCGGTCCAGCTGATCGGCCGTCAGCCCCACCCGCGCCATCAGATCGGCGGCTGTGGCGCGGCGGTCGGCCCCGCTGCCGATGGCGTGGATCACCAACGGCTCGGCAATCTGGTCGCCCACCGTCATGCGCGGGTCCAAGGCCGCCATCGGGTCCTGAAACACCATCTGCACGCGCCGCCGCAGCGCCTTTAGCCCCGCGCCGTCCAGCCCCGCCAGTGCCTGCCCTGCCACCTCGATCCGGCCCTGATGCGGCACCAGCCCGACCATGGCCTTGGCGATGGTCGATTTACCGCAACCACTTTCGCCGACCAGCGCGAAGGTCTCACCCCGACGGATGTCGAAAGACACACCTTCGACCGCATGCACCTGATGCGTGGTGCGGCCCAGCAGCCCACCTTTCAGCGGGAATCGCACGGTCACATCAGACAGCCGTGCCACCGGATCAGCCGTCACCGGACCCCGCGCGCGCCCCTGTCCCATGCGCGGCACGGCGGCCAACAGATCACGGGTGTATTGCGCCTGCGGGGCGGCGAACAGCTGCGCGGCCGGGGCCTCTTCGACCATGGCCCCGTTCTGCATCACAATCACCCGGTCGGCCATTTCGGCCACCACACCCATGTCATGGGTGATCAAAATGATCGCGGTCCCGGTTTCGTGCTGCAGATCGCGCAAGAGATCCAAGACCTCTCGCTGCACGGTCACATCCAGCGCGGTTGTCGGCTCATCGGCAATCAGCACCTCTGGCCGCAGGGCCAGCGCCATGGCGATCATCACCCGCTGACGCATTCCGCCAGACAGCTCATGCGGGAACTGCGCCATCCGGCGTTCGGGCTGAGACAGGCGCACGGCGCGTAGGGCGTCCAGCGCACGGGCCCGCGCAGCCCCCCGGCTGACAACCGTATGCGCGCGGATCGCCTCGGCCAACTGGCTGCCCACGGTCATCACCGGGTTCAGGCTGGTCATCGGTTCTTGAAAAATCATCGCGATCCGGGCGCCCCGGATGGCGCGCATCTGCGATTCGGGCAGGTCGGTCAGAACCCGGTCACCCAACGCCACGCGCCCGCCCGTGACGCGCACCGCAGGCGGCGGCAACAGACCCATGATCGCCAGCGAGGTGATGGACTTGCCCGACCCGCTTTCGCCGGCGATGCACAGGGTTTCGCCCCGATGCAGCGCAAACGACAGATCGCGGACCAAGGGTTGCAACCCGGTTCCGGTTCGCACCGAGACCGTCAGGTGATCCACCGTCAGGACGGGCTCCGGGGCCAGTGCGGCCCCGGTCAGTGGCTCATGTGTCGCCGCAAGCGTCATTCAAACACGCAGCGCGGGAAGTAAAAGCTGACCACCCAATTCGGCATATCGACCACTTCGGAAATCCGCAGATCGCCGCAAACCGAGCAGAGCATATAGGCTTCGACCGCCGAGATGCCTTGCTGAGCGCACAAAAGGTCAACCATGCCGGAGACTGCATCGCGGGCACCTGACATCAGGTCCGGGCCAATGCCGGTAGTGGCCTCATACCCTTTGGCGTCCAAATGGCGCGTGACCGGGCCGGGGGTGGTGAAGCGCGGCGTCTTCAGCGCCGTGTTTTTCACCAGATCCAGCGTCAGAACCACGTCCATCGGCGATTCAATCGCCGTGCCGCAGACCTCGCCATCGCCCTGTGCGGCATGGGTGTCGCCCACGCTGAACAGCGCACCCTCCACCTCAACCGGCAGATATAGCGTGGTGCCCGCCGCCAGATCGCGGATATCCAGATTGCCGCCCACGCGCCGGGGTGGCACGACGGAATGCAGACCCGCCTCCGCTGGCGCGCAACCGATGGTCCCGGCAAAGGGTTTCAGCGGCACACGGGCCGATTTGCCCCACAGCGCAGGCTCCATGCTGGTCGGGTCATAGGACCAGACGTTCAGCGCGGGATCGGTGAACTGATCGGCCAACAGCCCGAAACCGGGGATATTCGCCGTCCAGCCAAAGCCGCGCCCGGCGTGGGGCTGCGGGGTAAAGCTGTCCAGCGTAACCTTCAGCACATCGCCGGGCTGCGCCCCTTCGACATAGATCGGCCCCGACACCGGGTTGATCCGGCCGAAATTCAGCGCGACCACATCGGCCACCGTAGATGACGGGCCAAGCTGGCCCGCCGATGAGTCTTGACAATGAAACCGGATGGTAGACCCCGGTTCGGCGCGCAACGCGGGCGGCAGGGAATTGTCCCAGCCGAAATGGTGTTGCGCGCCGTGGATGGTATAGTCACATGCCTTGCACATTACTGCTTGACCCAGACGTAGTCATAGTTGACCGGGATAGAGACCGGATCGACATACAGCGCATCCTCGCCGCCCATCCGTTCGGACTTCATGGTGTAACGCTCTTCGTTGAAGACCGGCACCCAGGGCGCATCATCCATCACACCCATGTAGACGTCAGACCACATTTTCAGACGTTCATCCGATTTGGCCGGATCGAACATGCTGTCGGCGGCCACGGCCATCGCATCCAGATCGGCGTTGCAGTATTTCGACCAGTTCCAGCCGCCCGCCTCGGCGCCTGCACACCCCAGAATGGGGCCATAAAAGTTGGACGGATCGGGGAAGTCGGCGATCCAGCCCATACCGCCCGACCAGATCATGGGTGCTGTGCCAGCGCCGCCAGCCTCAATCACGTTGGCCTGGGCCAGACTTTGGATGTTGGCGGTGATGCCGATGGCCGCCAGATCCTGCTGAATCGCCTGGGCAATCCGTGGATTCGGGTCAGTGTTCATGACATACAGATCGGTCTCAAAGCCATCGGCCAACCCCGCTTCGGTCAGCAGCTTTTGCGCGCCTTCGACGTCATAGGGATAGCCTTTGTAATCCTTGGTATAGCCGGGCATCGTTGGCGGTAGCGGCTGGTTGGCAGGCACCGCACGGCCGTTGATAATCTGCACGATCCGGTCCTTGTTGATCGCCATGTTCACCGCGCGGCGCACCTCAACCTGATCAAACGGCGGGGTGGTCACGTTCAAGGTGATATAGCCGGTGTGCAATTGCCCGCCCTGCACCACGCGTGCGGCCTGCTCGGGGTCGGCCATCACTTCGGTGAACTTGGCGGGCGGGATGCCATCGCCGGGCACGTCAACTTCGCCATTCTGCAGGCGCAGCAGGGCGACGACGGGTTCCTGGCCCACCTCAAACACGATCTGGTCCAGATAGGGCACGCCAGAAATCCAGTAGTCGGGGTTTTTGTCGAAAACCAACCGCTGGCCCAGCGTCCATTCCGTCATCTTGTAGGCCCCGGTGCCGACCGGGTTCTTGCCGAAATCATCGCCGAATTCTTCAACCGCCTCTTTCGGCACGACGCTGGCAAAGTTCAGCGCCAGAACGTGCAGAAAGGTGGCATCCGGGCGCGACAGCGTGATTTTCACCGTCAACGGATCAACCACCTCAACCCCCGACAGCCCGCCCTCGCCCGCCTCATCGAACCCGGCGATCGAGGCGTAAAAGCCCGCGCCTGGCGATTGCGTGGCCGGGTTGGTGGTGCGGTCCAGCGAATATTTCACATCGTCGGCCGTCATCTCTCGCCCGTTGTGGAATTTCACCCCGGCGCGTAGCTTGAAGGTATAGACCAGACCATCGGCCGAGATTTCATAGCTTTCGGCCAGACCGGGGCGCAGCGTGGTGGTGCCGGGCACATAGTCCATCAGCCCGTCATACAGCGATTTTATCATCGACCAGTTCTGCCAGTCATAGCCAATGGCCGGGTCCAGCGTGGCCACATCATCCTTATAGGTGATCACGATCGACCCGCCGGCCTTTGCAGCCGGATCGGGGGTATAGTCCTGCGCCATGGCAGGCAGACTCAGCGCCATCATAACGGCGGTCGTGGCGAGCAGTTTTTTCATTTTTTCTCTCCTTGTTGGTGTTCTTTAGATCATTTCAATTTGATACGGGGGTCGATGAAAGGCGCCACCAGATCGGCCAAGAGATTGCCCAGAACGATGGCAAAGGCAGAGACCAGCGTGACTCCCATGATGATCGGGATATCCACGCGCTGGATGGCCTGCCAGGCCAACTGGCCGATACCGGGCCAGCCAAAGACGGACTCAACCACCACGATGCCGCCCATGAAAATACCGATGTCGATGCCGATCATCGCGATCACCGGCAGGATGGCGTTGGGCAGCGCATGCGCCAGCACGACGCGGGCACGGGTCAGACCCTTGGCCCGCGCTGTGCGGATGAAATCGGCGCGCATCACCTCGATCATCGAAGAGCGCATCATGCGACTATACCAGCCAGAGCCGAGGATCCCAAGGGTCAGCGCCGGCAAGACCAGATGGGCAAAGGTGCCGTAACCGCCGATGGGGAACCAGCCGAGTTTCACCGCAAAGACGTAAAGCAAGAGCAGGCTGACCACGAATTGCGGGGCTGATACCGTGACGAAAGAGGTCATCATCAGCGACTGGTCCAGCAGCGTGCCCCGCCGCAGCGCCGCCAGAATGCCGAAGGTCAGCCCGAGCACCAGCTCACACAGGATCGCCCCCAACATCAGCAGCAAAGTGGCCGGCAGACGTGAGGCGATCAGTTCCGACACTTGGCTTTTCTGCAAATAACTGCGCCCCAGATCGCCCTGCACCAGACCCCAGAGATACCGCCCGTATTGCACCAGAAAGGGCTGATCCAGCCCCAATTCCCGCCGGATATTCTCAACCGTCTGCGCGGTGGCCGATCGCCCGGCAATCTGGCGCACCGGATCGGCGGGCAGCACATACAGCAGCACGAAGGTGATGAAACTGACCCCCAACAGGATCAGCGCCGATTGGACCAGGCGGCGCAGCAGGTAAGCGGCCATCAGTCGCGCCCCCTTTGCGTCGGGTCCAGCACATCGCGCAACGCATCACCGACCAAGTTGAACGCCAAAGCCAACAGGATGATCGCCGCACCGGGAATGAACACCAGCCATGGTGCCGATTGGAAATAGGTCTGGTTTTCAAAGATGATGTTGCCCCAGCTGGGCGTCGGCGGCTGCACGCCGACACCAAGGAAAGACAAAGTCGCTTCCAGCAAAACGGTCGTGGAAATCCCCAGCGTCCCCCAAACGATAATTGTCGGCACCAGATGCGGCAGGATATGGCGAAACAAGATCCGCCCCGTCCCTGCCCCCAAAGTCCGCTCCGCAGCAATAAAATCGCGCGTCGCAAGCGAGGTCGTCTCGGTATAGATCACCCGCGCCGTCTGCACCCAGTTGACCAAGGCAATCACCAAAGCCACGATCCATAGCGACGGCCGGAAAATCGCCGCCAGACAGATCGCCAGCAACAGTGCCGGAAACGCCATCATCAGATCGGTGAACCGCATCAAGAGCCCGCCGATCCAGCCCCGGAAATACCCCGCCGTGATCCCGACCAAGGTGCCGATCAGCAAGGCCAGCCCGTTGGCCACCACGCCGATGATCAACGAGGTCTGCGCGCCATAGAGAATGCGGCTGAAGAGATCACGGCCCAACAAATCGGTGCCGAACATGAACTGACCACCGGGCGGCATCGGCGATCCTTCAATCGTCAGCCCGTCAAACATCTGGTCATTTGGATCAAACGGCGCGATCCACGGTGCCAGCACCGCGCCGCCCACCACCAGAACGATCAGAACCAGCCCCAGCACGGCCAGCTTGCGGCGCAACAGCCGCCGCAACGCGCCCGCAGGGGCGGCGCTATCCACGGTCGCGTCGGTCATCATCATCCTGTCCGTCCGCATAGCGCGCAACGACCCGCGCGGCGGCATCCTCAAAACTCACCCGCCAGGCCATCGCCATCTGGCGCAACTGGCCATAGGCCGCCGCATCATCCTTGGCCCCGCCTGCGGCCAGCAGCGTCACCGCGCGCACCACGGTCTGCCGCTCATCCAGCCGCCTGCGCAGATCGGCAATCTCTACCGCCTGCGCGCGCTGCGCATCAAAGGCATCGCGCGCGATCAGCAGCGCCGCATAGGCGCCGTTATCGCCCAAAGGCTTCAGCAGTTGCGCATGCGCCCCCGCCCGCAACGCCCATTCAATCCGGCCCGGCGCCTCTGACCCGATCAGGGCCACCATCGGCATCGGGCTGGTGCCTTGCGCCCATGGAAACTGTTCGTCATGCCCCATATCGGCATCGAAAAACACGAAATCCGCGCCCAGGGCCTCTGCCCCCAATTCCGGCCAAACCTGCGAAACGCGCAAGCCAATCGCCAGCAATTGCCGCTCCAGCGCCTGCACATTGGGGTGCGGGCGGTGCAGGATGATGGCCGAGGCCCCACCAAGGTTCTGGATGCGGATCGGATGCCTCATGACACCACCCGCAAGCGAGGGCCAGGGGCAGCGCGCGGGCGCGTCAGATAGGGGTCGCCCGGCACCGCCACCAGCGTTTTCACCGCTCGGAACGCACCACCTTCGACCCGCGCGATCAGCGCGGGCAAGGCGGTGTGATGGGTGGCGCGGTCAATCATGCCCCCTGTCATGCCCCCTGTCATGCCCCCTGGGCCCGGCCCCAGCAAAGCGGCCAGACCGGCGGTTTCCGCCCCCGGCCGCCCATGCAGCAACCGCGCCAATTCGCGCACCGCCGCAAAGGCCGCCGCCTCTATGGATGAGGCAAACCCGCCCGCCCCTTCGCGAAAATACGGCCCGGCCGAGATCAGCCCCTCGGCCGCCGCCCCCAGCGCGGGCAATTCCGCTTCGGTCAGATTGCAAGACAGGATCGGGCAGCGGCCGGGCGCAAAGCCTGCATCCTGCGCCGCCAAAGCGCGCATCGCCGCCAGAAATTCGTAAGACGAGGTGCCGACCAGATTGTTCAGAATGAAATCAGGCCGCGCGTGGCGGATTTCCTGCACCATCCGCGCCACATCGGTGGACCCCAAGGGCAGATAACGCTCTCCCAGCACCGCGCCGCCCGCCGCCATGATCCGCTCACGCGCCAAGCGGTTCATCTCCCAGCCCCAGATGTAATTCGAGCCGGTCAGATAGCCGCGCGGACCACAGGCGGGCAGCGCCCAGTCCAACAGCGGCAACAGGTGCTGGTTGGGGCAGGCATGGGTGTAGACCACGTGATCCGAGGCCTCAAACCCCTCATAGGGCAGCGCATACCACAGCGTGCCGCCATGGCGTTCCAGCACCGGGATCACCTCTTTGCGGCTGGACGATGTAACACAGCCGATGACATGGCGCGCGCCGCTGCGCAGAATCTCAGCGCACATCGGGCCATAAGCGTCTGTATTGCCGGCAGGATCGCGGGTGACCGGGTCAAAGCACAGATCCATATCGGGATCGGCATTCACTGCCGTAATCGCCGCCATAGCCCCCGCGCAGCTGGCCTGCGACAGGACCGCGTAATCGCCCGATTGCGAATACAGCACCCCCAGCGCGATGGTCCGCTTTTTGTCCGCCATTCCCCCCCCAAGGGCCACATCCCGGCCGCCAGAACGCAAAGAGGCCCCGAATGCGCGACGCGATGTCCGCATTCAGGGCCTGCATGCCACCTGGCTCTTCGCCATTGTGACCTTAGCCTATACCGCCGCGACGGGCGGTCAAGAGGGTTTCTTAATCGTCAGTTGCCCAGAATGGTGGGCAGACGCAGGCCTTGCTCTCTGGCGCAGGCCACGGCGGTCTCATAGCCCGCATCGGCATGGCGCCAGACGCCGCTTGCGGGGTCATTCCACAACACCCGTTCCAACCGCTTGGCGGCCTCATCGGTGCCATCGGCCACGATCACCACACCGGAATGCTGCGAAAAGCCCATACCGACGCCGCCACCATGGTGAATGCTGACCCAGGTGGCACCAGAGGCCGTATTGACCAGCGCGTTCAACAGCGGCCAGTCGCTGACGGCATCCGAGCCATCCTTCATCGCCTCGGTTTCGCGGTTCGGGCTGGCAACGCTGCCTGCGTCCAGATGGTCACGCCCGATGACGATCGGGGCCTTCAGCTCACCCGATTTCACCATCTCGTTGAACATCAGGCCCGCACGGTGACGATCCCCCAGCCCGATCCAGCAGATGCGCGCGGGCAGGCCCTGAAAGGCGATGCGGTCGGCCGCCATATCCAGCCAATTGTGCAAATGCTTGTTTTCCGGGAAGAGTTTCTTCATCGCGGCGTCGGTCTTGTAGATATCCTCAGGGTCGCCCGACAGCGCCACCCAACGGAACGGGCCGATGCCTTTGCAAAACAACGGCCGGATATAGGCGGGCACGAAACCGGGGAAGGCAAAGGCGTTTTCCAGCCCTTCGTCCAATGCGACCTGCCGGATGTTGTTGCCATAATCCAGCGTCGGCACGCCGGCATTCCAGAAATCAACCATTGCGGCGACATGGGTTTTCATGGATGCGCGGGCGGCTTTTTCCACCGCCTTGGGGTCGGATTCCTGCTTGGCCCGCCATTCGGCCACAGTCCAGCCCTGCGGCAGATAGCCGTGCAGCGGGTCGTGGGCGCTGGTCTGGTCGGTGACGATATCGGGGCGTGCGGTGCCCGCCTTCATCCGCTGAACCAGTTCGGGAAAGACGTCGGCCGCATTGCCCAACAGGCCGACCGATTTTGCCTCGCCCTTTGCGGTCCAATCCGCAATCAGCGCCAGCGCCTCATCCAGAGTCTTAGCTTTGGCATCTACGTATCTGGTACGAATTCGAAAATCGATCCGCGTCTCATCACATTCCACAGCCAGACAGCAGGCCCCGGCCATCACCGCGGCCAAGGGCTGCGCGCCGCCCATGCCGCCAAGGCCCCCGGTCAGGATCCATTTGCCCTTCAGGCTGCCGTCGTAATGCTGACGCCCGGCCTCGGCAAAAGTCTCATAGGTGCCCTGCACGATGCCTTGGGTGCCGATGTAGATCCAGGACCCTGCGGTCATCTGGCCATACATCATCAGGCCTTTCTTATCCAATTCGTTAAAGTGGTCCCAGGTCGCCCAATGCGGCACCAGGTTTGAATTGGCGATCAACACCCGCGGCGCGTCGCGATGGGTGCGCACGACGGCGACCGGGCGGCCAGATTGCACCACCAGCGTCTCGTCATCTTCCAGATCTTTCAGCGTGGCGACGATGCGGTCAAAATCGCTCCATGTCCGGGTGGCCCGGCCGATGCCGCCATAAACCACCAATTCATGAGGGTTTTCGGCCACATCGGGGTGCAGGTTGTTCATCAACATCCGCATCGCAGCCTCGGTCTGCCAGGATTTGGCGGTGATCTCGGTGCCGGTGGCGGGATAGATGTCACGGGTGTTCTTGCGGTCCAGCATTTTAGGCTCCTGTCACAGGGCGGGAAGGGTCACGCCAGCGGCGGCGGCCAGCGCGCCGGTGGCGATCAGTTTGGCAGCGGCCTCAAGATCGGGGGCCATGTAGCGGTCATCGCCCAGCGTCGCCACGTCTTGCCGCAGGCGAGAGACGACGGTCTGCAGCGGGCGGCTGGTCTGTAGCGGGGCGCGGAAATCCACGCCTTGCGCGGCGCAAATCGCCTCAACCCCCAGGATGACGTTCAGGTTGGCAATCATCTTGCCCAAGCGAACGGCACCATGGGCGGCCATGCTGACGTGATCTTCCTGATTGGCCGAAGTGGGCGTGCTATCAGTCACACAAGGCATGGCGATGTGTTTGTTTTCACTCATCAAAGCCGCCGTCGTCACCTCGGCGATCATCAGACCGGAATTCAGGCCGGGACGTGGCGTCAGGAAAGGCGGCAGGTTGAACGACAGCACCGGATCCACCATCAGGGCCACCCGACGCTGCGCAATCGCGCCGATCTCGGCCAGGGCCAGTGCGATCATGTCGGCGGCGAAACCCACCGGTTCGGCGTGGAAATTCCCACCCGAGACGATCAGCCCGGCCTCGGTCAGCACCAAGGGGTTGTCGGTGGCGGCATTCGCCTCAATTTCCAGGGTGCGGGCGGCTTGGCGCAGCACGTCCATCGCGGCCCCGGTGACCTGGGGTTGGCAGCGGATGCAATACGGATCTTGCACGCGCTGGTCGCCCTCAACATGGCTTTCGCGGATCTCTGACCCATCCAACAGTTCGCGCATGAAAGCTGCAGATTCGATCTGCCCGGCATGGCCGCGCAGCGAATGGATTTCCGGCTGCAGGGGCGCGGTTGACCCCATGATCGCGTCGGTAGACAGCGCCGAGGTGACCAAAGCCGATTGCGCCGCGTTCCAGCCGTCAAACAGACCTGCCAGCGCGAAAGCGGTGGAAAACTGAGTGCCGTTGATAAAGGCCAGCCCCTCCTTGGGCCCCAGCGCAATGGGCGCAAGACCCGCCGCGGCCAAGGCTTTCGCGCCGGGCATGACGCGGCCCTGATACTCGGCCATGCCTTCGCCGATAATCACCGCGGTCATGTGCGACAAAGGGGCCAGATCGCCCGAAGCGCCGACCGAGCCCTGGGCCGGGATCACCGGGGTGACGCCTTTCGCCAGCATCGCCTCGATCAGTTCGACAAATTCCCACCGCGCACCCGAAGCGCCGCGACCAAAGCTGAGCAATTTCAGCACCATCACCAGCCGGGCATGGGCGCGCGGGATGGCATCGCCGACGCCACAGCAATGCGACAGGATCAGGTTGCGCTGCAGGGTGGCGGTGTCTTCGGGTGCAATGCGCATGCTGGCCAGTTTGCCAAAGCCGGTGTTCACCCCGTAAACCGGCACGTCCCCCGCCGCCGCCGCCGCAATGGCCGCCGCCGCGCGCAGGATGCCGGGCTTGGCCGCACGGTCCAGCGTAACGGGCAGTTCCTGCCGGTAGATGCGTTCCAGTTGCGCAAGGGTTGTCGCGCCGGGGGTCAGGGTCAGGGCTGTCACAGAACGCCTCCGATGATGCGGGTATGCAGGGGGTTATAGCCGATTCGGTAGGCCAGTTCGGCCGGATGGGCGCAGGACCAGACGGCGAGATCGGCGATCTGTCCGGGGGCAAGGGTGCCACGATCCGGCAGGCCCAGCGCGCGCGCGGCATGGGTGGTGGCACCTGCCAGCGCCTCTTCGGGTGTCATGCGGAACAGGGTGCAGGCCATGTTCATCGCCAACAAGAGCGAGGACATTGGCGAGGAACCGGGGTTCATGTCGGTTGCCACCGCCATCTTGACGCCATGCTGGCGCAGCAGGGCGATGGGCGGCATTTGCGTCTCGCGCAGGGTATAAAACGCGCCCGGCAGGATCACCGCGACGGTGCCGGCCGTGGCCATGGCCTGCACCCCCGCCTCGTCCAGATACTCCAGATGGTCGGCCGACAGGGCACCATAGCTGGCGGCAAGGGCGGCCCCGCCCAGATTCGACAACTGCTCGGCATGCAGCTTGATGGGCAGGCCCAGCGCGCGGGCCTCATCGAAGACCCGCGCCATCTGGGCGGGCGAAAAGGCGATACCTTCACAGAACCCGTCCACCGCATCGACCAGCCCTTCGGTATGGGCGGCGTGCAATCCGGGGATGCAGATCTCATCAATATAGGCGTCGGCACGGCCCTTGTATTCGGGCGGCACGGCATGGGCGGCAAGGTAGGTGGTGCGGATGGTCACGGGGCGTTGCTGGCCAATCGCACGGGCGGCGCGCAGCATGCGCAGTTCGGAGTCAATCTGCAGCCCGTAGCCGGATTTGATCTCTATCACCGCAACACCTTCGGCGATCATCGCATCGACAAAGGGCAAGGCGGCGGCCACCAGATCGGCCTCAGACGCCGCCCGCGTGGCGGTGACGGTTGAGATGATGCCGCCCCCGGCGCGGGCGACCTCTTCATAGCTGGCCCCTTGCAGGCGCATCTCGAATTCGCCCGCCCGGTTGCCGCCATGCACAACATGGGTGTGACAGTCGATCAGCGCGGGCGTGACCAGCCGTCCGCCCAGATCATGCCGCGCAAGGCCCGCATGTGCGGCAGGCAGATCGCCCGCAGGCCCCACCCAGACGATGCGCCCGGCCTCCAGAACCAGCGCTGCATAGTCAATCAGCCCATAGCTGCCGCCGACCATGGTCGCGACGCGGCACGATGTCAGAACCGATGATCTGTCTTGCACGGAATGCCCCCACTTAGCAGTTGCCGAGTCGTTATGTATTCAACTATACCCATTATGTCCATACATAAGGAAGCCCCTGATGATTTTCGCCCAGATCGCCCTGTTGCCCGATGGATGGGCCGAAAACGTCAGGATCACCGTGCAAGGGGGCCGGATTTCCACGGTCACCGCAGGTGCGGCAGCCCAGCCCGGCGACACAGCCGTGCAGGCTCTGCTGCCAGCCCTTGCCAACCTGCACAGCCACAGCTTTCAGCGCGCCATGGCGGGGATGACCGAGCATCGCATCGCCGGGCGTGACAGTTTCTGGACCTGGCGCGATCTGATGTACCGGTTCACCGCCCGGCTTTCGCCCGAGCAGATCCAGGCGATTGCGGCCTTGGTATTCATGGAGATGCAAGAGGCGGGTTACGCCGCGGTGGGGGAATTCCACTACATCCACCACCAGCCTGGTGGGGCGCCCTATGCCAATCTGGCCGAGCTGTCGGACCGTATTCTGGCCGCCGCTGCCCAGACCGGGATCGGCATTACCCACCTGCCGGTTCTCTACACCTATGGCGGGGCGGGCGCGCAGCCGCTGGCCGAGGGGCAGCGCCGTTTTGGCAATGACGTTGACCGCTTTGCCCGGTTGCTGGAGGCCGCCCGCACCACCGCCAGCACCCTGCCCGACGATACCCGCGTCGGCATCGCGCCGCATTCGCTGCGCGCCACCACGCCGCAGGATCTGGCCCGCACCCTGCCCTTGGCGATGGGCAACCCGGTCCATATCCATGTGGCCGAGCAACCCAAGGAAGTCACTGATATCCAAACCTGGCTGGGTGCGCGCCCCGTCGAATGGTTGTTGCACAACACCCCCATCGGCGCTGATTGGTGCCCGATCCACGCGACGCATATGACGGCTGAGGAAACCAAAGCGCTGGCGCGATCCGGTGCAGTTGCGGGCCTGTGCCCGATCACCGAGGCCAATCTGGGCGACGGCCCCTTCAACGGGCCGCAGTGGCTGGCAGCCGGGGGGGCGTTTGGCATCGGGTCGGACAGCAACGTCCGAATCTCGCTAACCGAGGAGTTGCGGACGCTGGAATACAGCCAGCGCCTGCGAGACATCGCCCGCAATGTGATGGTCGTGGGTGAAGGTTCGGTCGGGCAGACACTATATACCGGGGCCGCGCGCGGCGGCGCGCAGGCGCTGGGGCGTCAGGCGGGGCAGATTGCACCCGGCATGCTGGCCGATCTGACCGCAATAGACCGCAGCCACCCGGCGCTATGTGCGCTGACGCCGGCGCAACTGTTGGACGGGCTGGCCTTTGCCGCCCCTGACGCCGTGGTGACCGATCTGTGGTCCGCCGGGCGGCATCAGGTGCGGTCCGGGCGGCACATCCACCGCGATCAGATCCTGTCGGGTTGGCGAAATGCCGTCTCGGCGTTGTTGGCTGACGCATAAACTGCGCTCTGCGCGGTTTAAGATGCCGGTCCTGCGGTCAGAGGTGGACAAGTCCGGCACAGCCCACCGTTGCGCTGATTTCGACGCCGGATCTGACCGCACCAAATCTCGGCGTGGCTAACCTGCCGCGGTCACAGCACCGACAATCTCATTGACCACCGATTCCAACAGCGCGGAATCCTCGCATTCCGCCATCACACGGATCAGGGGTTCGGTGCCCGATTTGCGGATCAGGATGCGACCCTTGCCCTTGATCCGCTCGGCGTTGGCCTTGATAACTGCTTGGACCGCCTCAGCCTCCAGCGGTTTGGCGCCATCGGTGAAGCGAACGTTCTTCAGCATCTGCGGTACGGTTTCAAACTGCCGGATCAGCGCGCTGGCCTTGTCACCAGTCCGCACCATCTCGGCCAGAAATTGCAGGCCCGCAATCAGCCCGTCGCCGGTGGTGGCATAATCGGTCATCACGATATGGCCCGACTGCTCTCCGCCCAGGTTCCAGCCGCCGCGGCGCATCGCCTCAACCACATAGCGGTCGCCCACTGCGGTGCGTTCCAGCCGCAGACCCCGCGCGGTCAGAAACCGCTCAAGCCCCAGGTTGGACATCACAGTGGCAACCAGGGTGCCGCCCTTCAGCCGCCCGTCATCGGCCCAGCGCCCCGCCATCAGGGCCATGATCTGATCGCCATCGGCGACCTGACCATTCTCATCCAGGATCATCACCCGGTCGGCGTCGCCGTCCAGCGCGATGCCGACATGCGCGCCATGCGCCACCACCGCCTCGGCAGCTGTTTCGGTATGGGTGCTGCCACAACGATCATTGATATTGGTGCCATTGGGGCTGACGCCCACCGCGATCACCTCGGCCCCCAACTCCCACAACACCTCGGGGGCGGCCTTGTAGGCGGCGCCATTGGCACAATCGACCACAATCTTCAGCCCATCCAGCCGCAGGCCGGGTGGAAAGCTGGTCTTGACGAATTCCTGATAGCGCCCGCGCCCGTCATCAATCCGCCTGGCCCGACCGATGTTCTCGGCCTGCGCCAGCCGGATGTCGCCCGCCAGGATCGCTTCGATCTCGGCCTCGGCGGCATCCGACAGTTTAAAGCCATCGGGGCCAAAGAACTTGATGCCATTGTCTTGATGCGGGTTGTGAGAGGCGCTGATCATCACCCCCAGATCCGCCCGCATGCTGCGGGTCAGAAACCCCACGCCGGGCGTGGGCACCGGGCCCAGCAGCAGCACATTCATGCCGGTTGAGGTCAGTCCCGCCGTCAGCGCATTCTCCAGCATATAGCCCGACAGGCGCGTGTCCTTGCCGATCACCACCCGGTGGGCTGAGCCGCCATCGCGGCGGAAATACCGCCCGGCAGCAGCCCCCAGACGCAAGGCTACTTCGGCGGTCATCGGGAATGTGTTGGCCCGCCCGCGCACGCCATCGGTTCCAAACAGTTTCCGGCTCATCGCTGATCTCCTGCAATCGCCTGCCACAGCTGCACCGCCTGCCGCGTCTCGGCCACGTCATGCACCCGTATCATATGCACCCCTTGGGCCACGCCCGCCAGCGCCACCGCGACGGACCCCGGCATCCGCGATGCCCCCATCCCGGCCCCGCCAAGGGTGCCGATGAATTTCTTGCGGCTGGCCCCTAACAGGATCGGGCACCCCAGACCATGCAGCAGCGACAGGCCCCGCAACAGCGCCAGGTTATGGGCCTGCGTCTTGCCAAAGCCGATGCCGGGATCCACCGCGATCCGGTCGCGGGAAATGCCCATCGCCTCAGCCGCTGCCACCCGCCCGGCCAGCCAGTCATAGACGTCCAGCAGCACATCGTCATACCGCGGGTCGGCCTGCATCGTTTCTGGCGTGCCCTGGTGGTGCATCAGGATCACCGGCGCGCGGCGGTCGGCCACCATTGGCCCCAGATCCGCATCCCAGGTCAGGGCTGCCACGTCATTCACCAGATCGGCACCAGCGTCCAAAGCCGCCGCCGCAACTGCCCGTTTGCGCGTGTCGATCGAGATTGGCAGCGTCAGCCCCCCCGCCCGCAAGGCCGCAATGACCGGGACGGTGCGGGCAATTTCCTCTGCAATCTCTACCGCAGCGGCCCCGGGCCGGGTGCTTTCACCGCCGATGTCCAGAATATCCGCCGCTTCGGCCATCGCGCGGGCCTGCGCAAGCGCGGCCTCGGGCGCAAAGAACTGTCCACCGTCGGAAAAGCTGTCGGGAGTGACGTTCAGGATGCCCATGATCCGCGGCCGATCCATGCCCAAGCCGGCAAACGCCGCGCGGGGGGCCGACAGGGCCAACAGCGCCGCCCCGGCCTCAGCCGCGGGCACCACCTGCGACACATGCCCCCGCTGCAACCGCTCGACCTCGGCAAACCACAACGGGCCACCGGCCAGCGGCACCGCGCCCGCAGGACGGGCATCGCCGGATTGCACCAAAGGTCGCCAATAGATCATGGCTTGGGGATGCAGGATGCCACACCGCTTGGCAAGGGGGAAGGATCAGGCCCGCGTGACCTGCACGCGGCTTCCTGCCGGCAATGCAACATCGCCGTGAACGACCAGACCCGCGGCGGCCATCTCTTCGGCCAGCCAGACCGCCAGCGCCACCGGGTCACTGACCTTTGGCCCATCCACCGCATCCAGCACAATCTTGGACGGTGCCCAGACCACAGACCGGCCACGCTTGATCGCCCAGTCAATCTCGGTCCGGCTGGCAACCACCACGCAGCGCGGATCGCGCGCGCCCAACGCCCAGGCGTTCTGCTCGATCGCCAACAGATCAATCCGGCGCTGGGTCGGTTTATGCCCGGTCACGGCGCGCGGGAAATCGGGCAGACCGACGCAAAAGATGGCCGGCACGCCCGGCGCCAGAACCGCGTCAATGCGCGCCGACAGATCGGGCGCGGCCAGCGTCGCATTGTCCAGATAGACCACCAACGGGTGCAGCACATCGCCCTCGACCGGCAAGGGCATCTCGGCCCGGCTGCGCACGATTTCCACGCCCAGCGAATAGGGGCCGACATCCAGCTTTTCGATGCGGACAAAGGCGCGCATCGCCTGCGGTTCGGCCAGAACCCGCTCAGCCACCCGTTCGGCCAGCGTTTCCAACAGGTTCAGCCGCTCTGCGGCCAACTCATCCGCGATAGCTTCGGTGATCCGGTCATAGGACAGGATGCGGTCAACATCATCTTCCAGCGGTGTCGGCGCGGGGCGCACCTCAACCACCACGTTGAAGCGCAGGCGCTGCTTATGCCCGCGTTCCTTTTGAAAAGCACCGATATCAGCCTCGACCACATGGTCGCGCAGACTGATCCGGTCACGCGGATCTGCAGTCGCAGACGCCTCGGCCCGCTCTTCGGGATGCGCAAAGGCAAGTTTGGTGTCGGTGGTCATTGCGGGCCTCTGCCGGGAGTCGGGTTCGGGCGCAGTCTATAACGCGCGCCCGAAAGGGCCATGCCTCATCCCGCCAGCCACGGCAAGAAAACCGACATCCGCGCCATCAGGCGCCGGGCTGGCGGTAAAAGATATGCGCGCCGATGGTGGCGGTCTTGAGGAACTTGCGCGCCCAACCCGGTTTGACTGCGCGGGTGTGAAAATGGGTGGCCCCGGCGGTCAGCACGCGCGGCGCACCGTCCAGCATGACACGGGCGATTCGCGCCGCGCGATCACGTGAGGCGCGATCCCGCATCTTGTCGGAATTGCGGTCGCAGGAATATGAGAATGCGCAGGCCCCGCGGCCGCGCTGATGCACGACTGAACAGACCGAACGCGGATAGAGCCCGCTATCAACGCGGTTCAGGATCACTTCAGCCACCGCAAACTGGCCCTTCAGGCTTTCGCCGCGGGCCTCAAAATACAGCGCCTCGGTCAGACATTGCCACTCATCATTGCCTGTCGGCGACGGCTGGGCCGCCAACCAGGCCGAATTGTAATGCACAACCGGATCAAATTTCGGGGTGATCTTTTGCAGCGGCACTTTTACCGCCGTAACCTGAGCCACCTTTTTCGCCGCAACCTTGGGCGCCGCTGGACCATTGGCAATGGCGCCCAATGCCCCGTCGGCCAGCTTGCGCAGCCCCTCACGCTCCAGCCCCAACAGCCCGCCCATCTCGGCAGAGAGATCAGCGGCCGGATCGTTTTTCGTGCTGACAGTCACATCGGCAAATGTCATGGTCGTCGAGATGCAAAGCACCAAAAGGCCCGCACCCGCCTGCTTTACCAAGCGTATCATGATTGGTCGTCCCGAATAGTTTCCCCAGACGCGGCAGCAGCTCGCCACGCAACAGGGGCCGGGTCTACGGGAGCAAGACCGGCCCGGTCCATGGGCTGATGCATAATTGCCACAAAGATTCAGGCCGAGTCGGCGAGAATCTGCCGAAATTCTTGATGTTTCGCATTAAGAAACAATCATAAACACATGATATTGTGTGCGTTTACGATTTATCCACACGATCTTTCAATGCCAGATGCGCCGCCGCCAATCGCGCCATGGGCACCCGATAAGGGCTGCAGGACACATAGTCAAACCCAGCACGGCGGCAAAAGTCTATTGATTCGGGGTTGCCACCATGCTCGCCGCACACCGACAGGGTCAGATCGGGGCGGGTCGCGCGGCCGCGTTCGGCCCCCATCAACAACAACTCCCCCACTCCGTCGACATCTAGAAACTGGAACGGATCCTCAGGGAAAACGCCTTGCTGGACATAGGTATTCATGAACCGCCCGGCATCGTCGCGTGACAGGCCATAGGTCATCTGCGTCAGATCATTGGTGCCAAAGGACAGGAACGCCGCATGCTGGGCAATTTCACCCGCGCGCAAGGCGGCGCGCGGCGTTTCCACCATGACGCCCAGCTTATAGTCGAAATCGGCCTTTTCCTTGCTGCGCACATGGGCGGCGACAGCGTCGATGCGGCCCTTGACCATCTCAACCTCACGCTTGGCCGAGACCAAGGGGATCATCACCTCGGGCACCACGGGTGCCCCGCGTCGCGCTGATTCCAGCGTGGCCTCAAAGATCGCCTGCGCCTGCATGTCGTAGATTTCCGGCAACACCACGCCCAGCCGGACCCCGCGCATGCCCAGCATCGGGTTCACCTCACGCAGCGCATCGGCGCGGCGGGTCACCTCGGACAAGGGCCGATCCAGCGCTTCGGCCAAATCGCGCAGCCCTTCGCGGTCATGCGGCAGAAATTCATGCAAAGGCGGGTCAAACAGGCGGATGCAGACCGGTAATCCCTGCATGATTTCGAACAATTGCACAAAATCATCACGTTGCATCGGCAACAGCCGCGCCAGAGCCGCCGCCCGGTCCCCCGGCGTATCGGCAAAGATCATCTCGCGCATCACCACCAGACGGTCTTCTTCAAAGAACATATGCTCGGTCCGGCACAGGCCAATCCCCTGCGCCTCGAATTTGCGCGCAGTGGCGGCATCCGACGGCGTGTCAGCATTGGCGCGAATACCGATGTCGCGGAACTGATCGGCCCAGCTGAGCAGCAGTTTGAACGAGTCATCCAGCGCGGGCGGCAGCATGTCGGCCACCCCGGCCAACGCCTCACCCTTGGTGCCGTCCAGTGTGACCACGTCGCCCTCACGGAACACGCGCCCGTCATGCGCGGTCAGCTTGCGTTCCCGCGTGTCCAGCCGCATGTCCGATGCGCCCACTACGCAAGGCAGGCCCAAACCCCGCGCGATTACCGCCGCATGGCTGGTCATTCCGCCGCGTTCGGTCAGCACCGCCGCCGCCGAATGCATGCCGCGGATATCCTCGGGCGCGGTTTCGCGCCGCACCAGAATGCACGGCTCGCCCTTTGAGGCCGAAGCCTGTGCGGCGTCCGACGTGAATACCAGCTTGCCCGTCGCCGCCCCCGGTGAGGCCGCAATCCCCCGCGCGATCACGTCACGGGGCCCGCGCGGATCAACCTGATGGTGCAACAGTTCCGACAGCGCGCGCGGCTCCACCCGCAACACCGCTTCGCGTTTGTCGATCACCCCGTCTTCCGCCAGCGCCACCGCGATGCGCAGCCCCGCCCGGGTGCTGCGCGCCATTTTTACCGCGTCCAGCACCGCCAGACGGCCATCCTCGATGGTGAATTCGATCTGCATTTCCTCACGCAAGCGGGCACGACAGGCCGCACCAAAAGCGATCAGTTCTTCAAACAGCGCCGGGGCCGCGTCTTCCAGCGAGGGGCCGCGCTTGTCCTTGGTCAGATATAGCGCCTCTTGAACTTTCAGCGCATCACGGCCCTGACTTTGGCCCAGATAGCGCCCGGTCACCTGCGGCTGCCCCGTCACCGGATCAACGAACTGGATGACACCCGAGCCAGAGATCCCCTGCCCGATGCCTTGGGCCATTTCCTGCACCACCAGACCCAGAGCCGCCTCTTCCGGCGCGCCCTTGGCCTGCCGCAACAGCCGGGCAGAGGTGCCTTCCCAGGCGCGAGCCATGCTGCGCAACACCTCAGACAGCTGTTGCGCCGGGTCTTGCGGAAAGGGATCATCCGTCTCGATCTGATACAGGCGCAAGACCTCGCGCAGCGCGCCGGGGCCGGGCTTTACGTCTTCGAACACATCGGGGTCCAGCCGGGCGACGTGAATCGCATAGGCTTGGACAAACCGCACATAGAGGGCATCGGCCGCCGTCTCGCCATGGGTTTCGGCCAGCCGCGCGTGGCGCTTTTCATTCAGCCCGATGTTCAGGATCGTCGCAGGCCCGCCCCAATCGGGGTTGGCCGGGCTGGGCCGGACCGAGATCAGCGGGCCGTCACCAAAGCTGTCCAGGATGCCGCGCGCGTCCACCCCATGCCCCGCCGCAATGGCGCGGACGGTCTGCGCGGGCAGCGCGACCGATTTCGGCACCGGCAGGTCCAACCGGATCAGCCGCTGCAGGCATTTCGCCCGCCAACCGTGATCGTCGATCTCAACCCTCGCCGAGGGGTTTATCGCGACATACTCGGGAATCGGATCATGTTTCTGCACTGCGGCACCTTTGTCGCGGTGCAGCATACGCAGGTTATGGCATCTGGCAAGCGTAACCTGCGGACGTTACCCCTCAATCCGGGTCAGATCGGCCACGCCCGAGCAGATGGCGCGGATGCGGTGCAACAGGTTCAGCCGGTTGCGGCGCAGGATATCACTATCCGCGTTGATCTGCACCGCGCCGAAAAAGGCGTCAATCGGCGCGCGCAGGGCGGCCATTGCCTGCATCGCCGTGGCAAAATCCTCGGCGGCCATGGCCGGGGTGATGATGGCTTCGGCTTTGTCGAGGGCGGCAAACAGCGCCGTTTCCTCAGGCCCTTCGGCAAATTTCGGATCGGCCCCGTAAGAGTATTCCACCCCATCCTTGGCCTCAGCCTGCGCCAGGATGTTAGCGGCCCTCTTATACCCCTGCAACAGGTTCGCACCGTCTTCGGTTTTCAACACCTCGGCCAGCGCCGTGGCGCGTTTGACCAGCAGGGTCAGGTCGTCATTGCCGGGCATGGCGATGCAGGCGTCGATGATGTCGTGGCGGATGCCCTGGTCCTTGAGGAAGACTTTCAGGCGGTCGTGGAAGAAGGCGAGGAGGTCAAGCGAGGCCCCTACCCCTCTCACAGC
>JBATPI010000059.1:0-51925 GCA_049291415.1 Paracoccaceae bacterium
GCGCCGCTTCGGGCGGGGCCTTGGCCCCCGGTTTGCGGCCCTCAGAGGTTGACGACCGCGGCGGGGCCGTGCGCAGGGCGACGGCATTCAGGAACCGCTGGGCATCGCCCGCGGCCAGCGCCGCTGCACCGTCAGACAGGCCGCGCAACAGATCATCCAGCCAGTCCTGATCGGATTTGGCGAAATCATGCAGCACATAATGGGCGACCGCATCCTTATGCCCCGGATGCCCGATGCCCAGTCGCACCCGGCCATAGCCCTCACCCAGATGCGCGCTGATCGAGCGCAGGCCGTTGTGCCCGGCATGCCCGCCGCCCTGTTTCACCCGCGCCTTGCCGGGGGCCAGATCCAACTCATCATGAAACACCACGATATCGGCGGGCGTCAGTTTCAGGAAATCGACTGCAGCCCGCAGTGACTGGCCCGACAGGTTCATGAAGGTCTCGGGCTTTAGCAGCAGCACCTTTTCGGCCCCCAGACGGCCTTCGCTGACCAGCCCCTGATAGGCCTTGCGCCAAGGGCCAAAGCCGTGGTCTGCGGCTATCCTTTCGACCGCCATATAGCCGATATTGTGGCGGTTGCCCGCGTATTTCGCGCCCGGATTGCCCAGACCTGCAAAGAGTTTCACACCCGTCCCCTTGGCGCTTTACGCCGCATCCGCGCGGCCTTAGCCTTTGGGGTATAGCGGCGATGCCGCACCGGCTCAACAACCCGTGGGGGATCATGGCCAGCTTTACCCTGCGCGGCATCACGCTGAACCTGCCCGATGCGGCGCTGCGGGGAACGCTGGCGCAGGCGCTGACCTCGGGGCGGTATGAAAACACCGAAGCTGACGCGATCACGCGACATCTGGCCCCCGGCGACCGGTTTCTGGATCTGGGGGCGGGGGCGGGCTATCTGTGCTGTCTGGCGGCGCGGATATTGGGCGCCGAGGCTGTGTTGGGGATAGAGGCCGGACCAGAGACGGCAAAGATTGCGCGGGGCAATCTGGCGCGTAACGGATTTGCGGCTGAGGTGCGGCATGGCGCGGTGGTCGGCGATGGGCATCGCGGCGAGACGGTTGACTTCGGCCTGCGCCCGGCGTTCTGGGCCAGCGCTCTGAAAGGGCCCGAGGATTGGCCGCAGAATGCCATCGTGACCCAGGTGCCCGCCCTGCGGCTGGCCGCACTGCTGGCGGCGCATCGCCCGACGGTGCTGTCTTGCGACATCGAAGGTGCTGAGGGTGAGGTGCTGGCGCAACCCCTGCCCGGTGTGCGGCTGATCGTGACCGAGATTCACCCCGGCACCTATGGGCTGGAGGGCACAAAGCGGTTGTTCGATGCGCTGTCGACGCAGGGCTTTGCCTTTACGCCGCACGGATCAAAGGGTGCTACGGTGGTGTTTCAACGGATTGGCACTGACCAACCCCTGTCGCCGCAATGAAAACGGGGGGCACAAAGGCCCCCCGGTTCCGATTTCGATTTGCCCCGATTTATTCGGTGGCTTCTTATTCGGTGGCTTCGACCGCGGCTTCTTCATTCTCAGCCGAGATCAGGCCCGACGGAGCGGCCAGGTTGGCAACCACAAAGTTCCGCGCGATCGTCGGCTTGGTCCCCGGGGGCAGCGTGATATCGTCAATGTGGATCACATCGCCGATCAGCTTGTCCGTCAGGTCCACAGTGATGTGGTCGGGGATGTCACCGGCCAGCACCTCAAGTTCGACTTCCGAACGCACAACAGTCAGGGTGCCGCCGCGCTTGATGCCCGGGGCCTTGTCGTGGTTCACGAAGGTCACGTGGATGAACAGGTTGATCCGCGAATCGTCCTTGATGCGCATGAAGTCAACATGGGTCGGCAGATCCTTGACCACGTCGCGCTGAACGCTGCGGCAGATCACATGGCTGTCCGGCTGACCTTCAACCTTCAGGTTGAACAGGGTCTGCAGGAACCGGCCCTGACGGAGCCGCTTCAACAGGTAGTTGTAGTTCATATTGATCGACGTCGGCTCTTTGCCGCCGCCATAGATGATGCCGGGTACGTTGCCTTCTCTGCGGGCTTGACGGGCGGCCCCCTTGCCTGTCCCCGTCCGTACCACGGCCTGAAGATCTGCGATCTCACGCGCCATTGGTCGTCTCCTATAAATAAATCCGCCATCCTCCAAGGGTGCATGGCGCGACCGGGGGGCTATAGCGGGGTTTTTGCAGCAGGGAAAGGGGAGAAATGGCAGGAATTCCGCTGCAATCGTATTGAGCCCCCGTAGCGGGGGCACGCCATTTGTCTGACTGTCCCCACCTGACGCCCCATCCTGCTCCGTGGTGCCAGCGTGATGCCCGGTATTGCGTATTTGTACCAAGGTGAAGGGCTGAGGCGATCTGACGGTTTCATCTTGGTCAAAATATCCCGGGGGGAGCGCGCAACGCGTGGGGGGCAGCGCCCCCTTCCTTGGCATGACGGCTATGGACGGTGGCGGACGGACGGGCTACCTGATCGGGGCAGCGGGTGCGGAGGCATTGATGGCGATCTTGCAGACCCTTGTTTTGGCCCGGCCGACGATGGCGGCCTTTGCTGCGATGGGGATGATGTGGGGCAGCTTTGCCGCGGCCTTTCCGGATCTGAAGACGATGCTGGCGGTGGATGAGGCCCGGATGGGCCTGTTGCTGTTGCTGACGCCGCTGGCTGCGGTGGGCGCGATGCTGATGGCGCCCAGGGCGGGGGCGGCGCTGGGCCGGGTGGCGTTGCCGGTGGCGACGGGGCTGATGGCGCTGGCCTTTTTTCTGCCGGGGCAGGCGGCCACGGTCTGGCTGTTTCCGCTGGCGATGATGGCTTGTGGCGCGATGACCGGGCTGACCGATGTCTTGATGAATGCCCGCACCGCGCAGATCGAGCATGAGCGCGGCCTGCATCTGATGAACCTCAGCCATGCCGCCTATTCCTTTGGCTATGCCGGGGGGGCTTTGGGCACAGGTTTTCTGCGTGGCTTGGCTTGGGCACCAGGCGAGGTTCTGGGGACGATGGCGGCTGTCGCTCTGGTCCTGGCTATGGCGACGTCAGAGCGCGATGGCCGGATCCATGGCCTGACACGGCCAGCTTCGGCGAAAGGACAATGCGGCGGCGGGTTGGGGTTGGTGCCGGTGGTTGGTGGAGGCATCGTGCTGATTGCCTTTCTGACCGAGAATGCGGCCGAGAATTGGTCGGCCTTGCACATCGAAAAGAGCCTGGGCGGCAGCCCGGAACAGGGCGCTATGGGGCCTGCGGTTCTGGCGTTGACCATGGGCTTTGCACGCTTGGCGGGTCAGGGTCTGACGGGGCGGGTAGGGCCATTCCGGCTTTTGAAGCTGGGGGCAGTGGTGGCCGCGCTGGGGGCGCTGATTGCGTCGCAGGCGGGCACGCCTGCCATGGCCTACGCCGGGTTCATCATCATGGGCATCGGGTCGTCGGTCATTGCCCCCACAGCGTTTTCGCTGGTCGGGCGGCTGGGGCCGGATGAGGCCCGCGCGCGCGCGGTCGCACGGGCAACGCTGCTGGGCTATTTCGGCTATTTCTTTGGCCCACCCGTGCTGGGGCTGGTCGCCGGGGCCTTTGGTCTGCGGGCGGCATTCGTGTTTGCCGCCAGCATGTTGATGTTCGTTTTTGTGCTGGCCCCCCTGATGTCGAGGGTGGCAAAGCTGGGCGGTGGGCGGCGCTAAAGCGCCTGCACCTCTATCAGCCTCGGCCCTGTGCAGGGCTGGCGCAGCGCTGCCGTAAGGGCCGCGGGATCCTGGGGCACCGACGTGAAGGGCAGCCCGCAGGCGGCGGCGAAATGGTCCATCGCCAAGGGGCTGGGGGAACAGCCGATCACCGGGGTTTGCGCCGATTGCATGGCTTCGGCGATTTCGCGGAAGGCGGCGTTGTTCCAGACGACAAAGGTGATCGGCAGGTTTTCGTCCAGCGCGGTGCGCAGCTCGGCCGGTGAAAAGCCCAGGCCGCCGTCGCCGATCAGGCAGATCGTGGGCGTGCCGGGGCTGGCGATGGCGGCCCCGATGGCTGCTCCGGGGCCAAAGCCCAATGCGCCATATCCTGTGGCGGCGTTGAACCAGCCGCGCGGGCGGTCGTGGTCATAAAACAAGTTTGCTGCATAGACCGGCTGGGTGCTGTCACCGACGATCTGCGCGCCGGGAATGGCGGTGCGGATCGCCTCGACCATCGCCAGTTGCGCGGTCATGGCGGGGTTGAGCGCGGCCAGTTCGGCGCGAGCGGCAGTGCGAGCCGTTGCAGCACGGGCTTTGCCATCGACGTGATGGGGCGTCAGCAGCGGCAACAGGGCGGCGGCAAAAGCGGCGACATCGGCCTGAATGGGCAGGGCCGCCGGGTGGCGGGCCAGCTGGGCCGCGCACAGGTCAAGGCGGATCATGCCCGACAGATCTGGCAACTGGCCGTTGTTATACATGTCATAATCGGTTGGCCCCAATTCGGTGCCCAAGGCCAGAATGGCGTCGGCGTCGCGGATCAGGGCGCGGGTGGCCGCAAGGCTGGCCGAGGCGGGCACAGCCAAGGGGTGACCGTGCATCAGACCGCGGGCGTTGACGGTCAGGATGACGGGGGCGTCCAACGCCTCGGCGACAGACTTCGTCTGCGCCTCGGCAAAGCGGGCACCACCGCCGATCAGGATGACCGGGCGCTTTGCGGCGCTTAGGGTGGCAGCCGCCTCGGCGAGCGCCTGCGGCACCGCCATCGGCGGCTGCGGCACCCTCAAAGGCGAGGCGAGGGGCGGGCAGGGCAGGCCCATCACATCGGTTGGAATCTCGATATGTGCAGGGCCGGGCCGGGCACCCAGCATGGCGGCAAAGGCGCGGTCCAGCGCGGGGCCCAACTGGGCGGGATCTTCGACCCGTTCGGTATGGCACAAGGGGGCGACCATGGCGGCCTGATCGGGCAGTTCGTGCAAGAGGCCAAGGCCGAGCCCCAGCGATGCGCGGCGGTTCACGCCCGAGATCACCAGGATAGGGATGGAATCCGCCCGGGCCTGCGCCATGGCGGACAGCGTGTTGGTCAGGCCGGGGCCGGTGATCACAAAGGCCACGCCGGGGCGGCCGGTGACGCGGGCGTAGCCGTCGGCCATGAAGCCAGCACCCTGTTCATGCCGCGGTGTGACGTGGCGGACCAGGCCCGACGCGAGGCCTCGATACAGCTCAATCGTATGCACGCCGGGGATGCCGAAAACCACTTCGACACCGCGCGCGGCCAAGCCTTCGACCAGACGTTCTCCCAGAGTGGTCATGCGGCAATCCCCTGCAAAGCGGCGGCATGCGCCGCGATATGATTTGCCGCGCGGCTGATCAGCGCGTCATCGACGGTCAGCGACAGGCGCAGCCAGCCGCGCAACCCTTTGCCAAAGCTTTCGCCCGGCATCACGGCGACGCGGTGGGTCTCCAACAGGCCCAGAGCGAAATCGCGGCCCGACAATCCGCTGGCGCGGACATCGACCAGCGCGAACATTCCCGCATCTGGCCGGTGGACTCGCAGTCCTGCCACCCCATCCAACGCCTGCGCCAAAAGACCGGCGCGGCGGGCAAACCGCGTCGCCATGCCGGGGGCGACGGGCGAGGCATCGCTGACGGCCAGGGCTGTCATGTCAGCGATAAAGGGCTGGCTGCCGAACAGCATGGTTTCCGACAGCGGCAACAGCCGGGCGGCAAAGTCAGCCGGGCCGATCACCCAGCCCGAGCGGAATCCAGGTGCTGCGTGTGATTTCGAGATTGAGGCGGCGCTGATGCTGCGGCCGGCCAGACCCGGCTGATCCATCGGTGAGGCAAAGGTGACACCGGGGAAAACCAGTTCTTCATAGACCTCATCGCTGACGATCCACAGATCATGCTGGATGGCGAGCTGGCCCAGGGCGGTGATGTCGTCTGCCGTCAGCACGGCCCCGGTGGGGTTGTGCGGCGTGTTCAGGAACAAGACCCTGCTGCGCGGCGTGATGCGCGCGGCAACATCGGCGGCATCCATGCGAAAGCCACGCTCGGGGCGCAGGGGCACGGGAACCATGGTGGCCCCGGTCTGCGCGATCAGTCCCTCATAGGTGGCATACATCGGGTCGCCCACCAACACCTCATCACCGGGGTTCAACAGGGTGCGGAAGGTGGCATAGAGGCTGGTCTGGGTGCCGGGCAGGCAGATCACCTGATCGGTCGTGATGGTACGTCCGCGGCGGGTGGAATAGCGCTGGGCCAGGGCGGCCAGCAGCGCAGGCTCTCCGCGGCCGTTGGAATAGCCGGTCCGGCCCGACAGCATTGCCTGCGTCGCGCTCTGCAACAAGGCAGGCGGGGTGGGCACGTCAGGCTCTCCAATCGTCAGCTCGATCAGATCGACGCCTTGGGCCTTTAGCGCCCGGGCGCGGTTGTGAACATCCCATTTGGCCGAGCCAAGGTCGGCCAGCCGGTCGGTCACATCGGCATATCTCATGGCTGGATCCTTTCGGGCGTTTGCGGTTGGGCGGGCGTCTGGCCCATGCCGATTTCGAGGATGAAGGTGCCATGGGCCATCAGATCAACGCCCAGGATGGCCCCTACCGAGGTCAGGCCGATGCGCACCAATTCGCCGGGGCCAAAGCCGCGCGGCAGCACGCCTCCCTCCATCCACAGCCCGTCGATCAACCCGTTGCAGGCAATGGCCTCGTGGCGCAGGCGGGCTTCGGTGACGTCGGGGCGGGCCAGATCCGCGATCAGCGATTGCAGCATGTCGCGGTAGCGCAGGTAGCCGGTTTCGTGCATCGCCAACAGGGCGGGGTCCGATTGCACATGGTGCAGATAACCGGCCCACAGGCCCACCGCGCGGGCATCCATCACCGGCGGGCGCAGGGATGAGGCGACAAAGGCGGCCAGCCGCTCTTCGGGGGCAGCACCCACACCGGCCAGCGCGTCGGCGCCTTTGTCGGTCATGCCGTCCATCAGGGCGCGATAGGCGGCGCGGGCCAGTTCATCCTTGGATCCGAAATAGTGCCGGATCAATCCGGGTGTCACGCCAGCACGCAGCGCAATGGCGCGCACGGTTGCGGCGGGTGGCCCGCCTTCGGCCATCAGTGACTGGGTGGCCGCGATCAGCGCCTCACGGCGGGTCTCTTCACTTTCGCGGCGATAGGGGCGGCGGGAGGAGGTCATTGGGCGGGAATACCAGCTTGTTATACATCCGCATAATCCAGCATCTTTCGCGTTGTTGCAAGAGGGCTCAGCGGTGCGCAGAGGTGGCGACATCCTTGTGGATGATCACATCGGTCTGCGGATAGGCGGTCAGGATGGCGCGGCGCAGGGCAGCCCCGATGGCATGGGCGTCGCGCAGGGGTTGGTCGCCGTCCAATTCAATGTGCAGGTTTACAAAGACCGTCCGCCCGGCGGTGCGGGTCTTCAGGTCGTGATAGCCATGCACGCCGGGCCAACTGCCCGCAATTGCAGCGATTCCGGCGATGATGGCCGGATCGGCGCGACGATCCATCAGCGCATCAAACGCCCCCTTGCCGATCCGGCAGGCCCCCATAACCATCCAGACTGCCGCAATCAGCGCGACTACCGAATCAATCCCGGTCAGCCCCCAGCGGGATGAGGCGCCCAGCGCCACGATCGCGCCAAGGCTGGGCAAAAGGTCGCCCAGATAGTGCAGCCGATCGGCCGCCACCACACGGCTGCCGGTGCGCCGCGCGACCAGGCCTTGCCACCAGACCAGCGCCAGCGTCAGCGCAATTGCGGCCGCCATCACGACGATGCCGCGCGATTCGTCGCGCAACACGGTGGGCGCGGGTGATGCCAGCCGCGCCACCGCAGCCCAGCCGATCACCCCGGCCGAGCCCAGCACAAAGGCGGCCTGCGCCAAGGCGGCCAGATCCTCGGCGGAGGTGTGGCCAAAGGCGTGATCATCATCGGCGGGGCGGGCGGCATAGATCAGAGCGGCGGTGGCGGCCAGACTCATCATCAGATCCAGCGCGGAATCGGCCAATGAGGCTGCAATCGACAGCGCCCCGGTGGCCGACAGCGCCCACAGCTTCAGCGCGACCAGCACGCTGGCCACCAGCACCGAAGCAATGCCGGCCGACAGCGTCAATCTGGTGTCATCGGGTGGCATCTTTGCCCTCTTGGCCTGTCAGAACGGGGCACGCGGATGCAAGCGGGCGGTCAGTTGATGATCTCGCCCGGTTCTACCCCCCAAAGCGCGGTCTTCTGCACCCAGCCCTTTTCGCCGTCAACCGAGATGCGGCACCAGCTGGGCTGGCATTCCAGCAGGCGGGCGATGACGCCCATCTCGGCCTGTGCAATGACCTCGACCCCCGTGCTGGGGCCATCGTGCAATTCCGCCATGTCCAGCGTGACAATGGCCGAGCGCGTGCCCGACAGCAACGAATAATGCACCCAGCCGCCCGCGCCGTCCTGATCCTCGACCCGGCGCCAATGCTCATATTCGGCGGTGATGCGCAGCGGCATGCCGGGCCGGGTGAACACCCAGTCAATGCGGTGCGTCAGACCGGGGCCGCGTCGCGCGTTGCCCTCATCCCCCTTCAGCGACACAAAGCGCGGCAACGGCAGGTTGGTGACGCAGCCGATGCCGGGCTTGCACTCATCTGCCTTTTTGGCGGCGGGTAGCGGGGCCGAGTCGGTCTCAACGCTGACGGCGGGGGTGGGTTCTTCTGCACCTGCGGGCCGCGAATGCCCGATGCCGGTGAAAATCGCAGCACAGATCATCAGCGCGACAAGAGTCGCCGCTGCCGTCCGCAGCCTGACCGCTGTCACAGGCCTGAAATCCATGATCCGCCCCTTTTGCGGTCCGCCCGTCGCCTCTGCGACAACGGGGCTTGCCGTCTTGCCCAAGATCGCCTCGTCTCAGGGCTTGTGAACCGCCCCGGTTCCCGCCACTCTGCCTGAAGACGGAAATTTTTGGAAGACCCCCGGGAGGAACCATGCCAACTCAGCGTCTGAGTGTTGTCGTCACGCGACGCCTGCCCGAAGCGGTTGAAACGCGGATGAAAGAGCTGTTTGACGTGCAGCTGCGCGATCCCGACACCAAGATGAGCCGCGATGAGCTGTCTGCCGCGATGGCGCGGGCCGATGTGTTGGTGCCGACGATCACCGACAGCATTGACGCAGGCATGATCGCGCAGGCGGGGGATAAACTGAAGCTGATCGCCAATTTCGGCGCGGGGATTGATCACATTGACGTGGCGACGGCGCGCCAACGCGGGATTTTGGTGTCAAACACGCCCGGCGTGGTGACCGAGGACACCGCCGATATGGTGATGGCGTTGATCATGGCCGTCACGCGGCGCATCCCCGAGGGACTGGCCGTGATGCAGGCCGGCAAATGGGAGGGCTGGGCGCCAACGGCGTTTCTGGGCGCGCGGTTGGCCGGCAAGCGACTGGGCATTCTGGGCATGGGCCGGATCGGTCAGGCCGTGGCGCGCCGCGCCAAGGCGTTCGGCTGTCAGGTGCATTATCACAACCGCCGCCGCCTGCGCCCTGAGATCGAAGAGGAGCTGGAGGCGACCTATTGGGAATCGCTGGACCAGATGCTGGCGCGGATGGACATCGTGTCGATCAACTGCCCGCACACGCCGTCAACCTTTCACCTGTTAAACGCGCGGCGGTTGAAACTGATGAAGCCGACGGCGGTGGTGGTGAACACCTCTCGCGGTGAGGTGATTGACGAGAACGCCCTGACCCGGGCCCTGCGCTCGGGCGAGTTGTCCGGCGCGGGTCTGGACGTCTATGAGCATGGCACCGAGATCAATCCCCGCCTGCGCGAAGTGCCGAATGTGGTTCTGTTGCCCCATATGGGCAGTGCCACGCTGGAAGGCCGGATCGAGATGGGCGAAAAAGTCATCATCAACATCAAGACCTTTGCCGATGGCCACCGCCCGCCCGATCAGGTCGTGCCGGGGATGCTTTAGGCGCAGTCCGCCGCGGCCCCCGGTGCGGCCGGTCGCGGCGTTCCGTCCTGGCATCGCGGGTTGCCAGCGGCCTTTGCAGGGCATAGGTAACGGGCCGTAAGCACGATAACCGGGGCTGGAATGGAAATCTTTACCTATCAGGGGTTTCTGGCCCTGTTGCAGGTCATCGGCATTGATCTGGTTCTGGCGGGTGACAATGCCATCGTGATAGGTCTGGCCGCGGCCGGATTGCCGAAAGAGATGCGGGCGCGGGCCATTCTGGTGGGCATCGCGGCGGCGACGGTGTTGCGCATCGGCTTTGCGTTGATCACCACGCAATTGCTGGCAATTGGCGGGCTGGTGCTGGGTGGTGGCATCCTGCTTTTGTGGGTCTGCTGGAAGATGTGGCGTGAGCTGCGTGACGGGCATGGCCATGACCAGGCCGCCGAAGAGGCGCTGGCGGGGACCGACCTGAACCTGGACGGGGTGATTGCCGGGGGCGCACCGCGCAAGACCTTTGCCCAGGCGGCCTGGCAGATTGTCATCGCCGATGTCTCGATGAGTCTGGACAACGTGCTGGCAGTGGCCGGGGCGGCGCATGGTCATCCGACCGTGCTGGTGATCGGGTTGATCCTGTCGATTGCGCTGATGGGACTGGCGGCCAGTTTCATCGCGCGGCTCTTGAACAAGCACCGCTGGATTGCCTATGTGGGCCTGGCGATCATTATCTACGTCGCGTTGAAGATGATCTGGGAAGGCTGGCATCAGGTAGAACCGATACTGATGGGCGCGCTGGGCTAGGCCGCAACGCGCGCAGGCAGGCTGTCAGAACCGCGTCGGCAGCACCGGTGTCAGGTCGATATGTGGCGCGCGCCCGGCGATCAGATCGGCCACGATCCGCGCCGTGACCGGAGCCATTGTCACCCCCAGGTGCCCGTGCCCAAAGGCGTGGATCACCTCGGCTCCGCCACGTGACGGGCCGATGACCGGCAGGCTGTCAGGCAGACTGGGGCGAAAGCCCAGCCATGTCCGGTCGGGCACCTTTGGCAGGTCGGGAAAGATCGCGCGGGCCCCCTCAACCAGCCGGGCAATGCGGTGCGGTGAGGGCGGCGCGGTCAGTCCGCCCAGCTCTACCGTGCCCGCAACGCGCAGCCGACCGTCCATCGGGCACAGGTAAAAGCCCCGCGCTGTGGGGCAGGCGGGCCGGGTCAGCCGCGCCGTCGGCATATCCCATTCGACGTGATAGCCGCGTTCGGTATCCAGCGGCACGCGGTCTCCGGCCTGGGCGGCCAATGCACGCGAATGCGCCCCTGCAGCAATGATGACGCGGCGGGCGTGCAGGCGCAGGCCCGTGCCCTCAACCGAGACGCCAATGATTTGCCGGGTTATTTTGTCAGCGCGCGCGCGGATGTGGCGGACCTGGGGCTGCAGATGGGCCGCGATCAGCGTCATCATCCGGCCGGGATCATTCAGGAAAATCGCCTGCGGGAAAAAGGCGGCTCCGGCCATGGGGGGCAGTGAGGGTTCCAGCCGGGCCAGATCGTCAGCGCCCAGCAGATCAACCTTGACGCCCAATGCACGCCTGCGCGCCATCTGCGCCTTGGCGGCGGCCAGCGCCGCAGGGGTTTGGTAAAGGTAGAGGCAGCCGCGATGCTGCAAGATCCCTGCCCCCGAGACGCGCAGCGCAAGGTCGTGCCAAAGGGGCCCCGCTTCGTGCAGCACCGTGGCCAATGCCGCCGCATTGCGTCGGGCGGGGCCGGGCAGGGACTGGCGCAAGAAGCGCGCCAGCCAGGGTGCAAGGCTGGGCAAGGCGGCCTGGCGGATCGACAGGGGCGAGTTGCGGTTGAACATCAGGGATGGCAGCGCGCGCAGAACGGCCGGGGTGCCGACCGGGTCCACAGCGTAATCTGCGATGGTGCCCGCGTTGCCGTAGCTGGCCCCCATGCCGGGCTCATCGGGGTCTACCAGCACCACCTCGCGGCCTTCGGCCACAAGGCGTTCGGCAATGGCAAGGCCGATGACGCCAGCGCCGATGATGGCAATTTCGGTGCTGATGTGTTCCGGCATGGGTGGTCCTGTCAGTCAGTAGGATGGGCAATATTGCCCATCCTACAGGCAGGCCTCGTAAAGCGCACGGGTGTTTGCCGCCGTCATTGCAATGGGGTTTCCGCCGCAGGACGGGTCTTCCAGTGCCATCTCGGTCAGCATGGCCAGATCGGGGTTGGTCACCCCCAGAGCCGTCAGATTGGCTGGAATGGCCAATTCTGCCCGCAGCTCCATCACCCGCGCACGGAAGCCGTCAAACCCGCCCGCAATGCCGATATAGGCCGCGGCGTGGGTCAGGCGGTCTTCGATGGCAGATCGGTTGAAATCCAGCACCATCGGCATGACCACGGCATTTGTGGTGCCGTGATGGGTGCCGTAGACTGCACCGATCGGATGGCTGAGCGAGTGGATAGCGCCGAGACCCTTTTGGAACGCTACCGCCCCCATCGCCGCCGCACTCATCATATGGGCGCGGGCTTGCAGGTTGCTGGGGTCCTTGTAGGCAAGGGGCAGGTTTTCAAACACCAGCCGCATGCCTTCCACCGCGATGCCCTGGCTCATCGGGTGGTAGAACGGGCTGCAATAGGCCTCAAGGCAGTGGGCCAGCGCGTCCATCCCGGTGCCTGCGGTGATGAATTTCGGCATGCCCACCGTCAGCGCGGGGTCACAGATGACGATCGCGGGCATCAGTTTGGGGTGGAAGATGATCTTCTTCTTATGCGTGGTCGCATTGGTCAGCACGCCCGCGCGACCGACCTCGGACCCGGTTCCGGCCGTGGTGGGCACGGCGATGATCGGGGCGATCTTGTCGGCATCGGCGCGGGTGAACCAATCGTCCACATCCTCCAGATCCCAGACCGACAGGTCTTTGCGCTGATGCGCCATCAGGGCAATCATCTTGCCCAGATCCAGCGCCGAGCCGCCGCCAAAGCAGATCACCCCGTCATGCCCGCCCGCCAGGTAGACCGCGATACCATCGGCCATATTGGCCTCATTCGGGTTCGGATCGACGTCACTGAAGACCGCGCGGCCAAGGCCGGCCTTGTCCAGCACCGCCAACGCCTCTGCGGTGATCGGCAGGCTGGCCAGCGCCTTATCGGTGACCAGAAGGGGCTTTTTAAGCCCCGCAGCTTTGGCGTGTTCGGCCAATTCCGAAATGCGCCCCACGCCGAATTTGATGGCGGTGGGGTAAGACCAGTTGCGAGAGGGGACGCCGTGGGTCATCGGTTCAGACTTTCTTCAGGTGATAGGATTTCGGACGGGTGACGGAATGGAAGCCAAGGTAAGACAGGCTGCCGCCGCGTCCGGTGTCCTTGCAGCCGGTCCAGCACAGGGCGGGGTCCAGATAATCGGCACGGTTCATCATGATCGTGCCGGTCTCAATCTGTGCGCCGATTTTCTGTGCCGTTTCATAGTCTTCGGTCCAGATGCTGGCGGTCAGGCCATAAGGGCTGTCGTTCATCAGGGCGATGGCCTCGGCGTCATCCTTGACCTTCATGATGCCGACGACGGGGCCAAAAGATTCCTCTGTCATCACCCGCATCTTGTGGCTGACGTTCACCAGAACCTGCGGGGCCAGATAGGCACCGCCATCATCGGCGGGGAAATTCTTTGCGTCGATCAAGGGCTTGGCACCCATGGCGATGGCCTCGGCGATCTGGTCGCGGACGATTTTGGCAAACCGCTTGTTGGCCATCGGGCCAAGCGTGCTGGCGGCGTCAAACGGGTTGCCCAGTTTCAGCGTATTCACCCACGCGACGGCCTTTTCAACAAAGGCATCATACAGGCTTTCATGCACATAGATCCGCTCGATCCCGCAGCAGCACTGGCCCGCGTTGAACATCGCGCCATCCATCAGGGTGTCGACGGCGGCGTCAAGGTTGGCGTCGGCGCGGACATAGCCGGGGTCTTTGCCGCCGAGTTCCAGGCCCAGAGGCGTGAACGTGCCAGCGGCGGCGCGCTCCATCGCCTGTCCGCCACCGACCGAGCCGGTGAAGTTGACGAAGTTGAAAGCGCGGGCGGCGATCAGGGATTCAGTGGTGGTATGGTCCAGGACGACGTTCTGGAACACATCCTCCGGCACTCCGGCCTCATGGAACGCCTGCGCCAGACGCTCGCCGACCAGCATGGTCTGGCTGGCATGTTTCAAGACCACGGTATTGCCTGCGATCAGGGCAGGGATCAGCGTGTTGATGGTGGTCAGATAGGGGTAGTTCCAAGGGGCCACGATGAAGACCACGCCCAAGGCTTCGCGGGCGATGTAGCGGCGGAAACTGGCAGAGTCTTCGATGATCTGCGGTGCCAGCGTCTCGGCGGCGATCTGCGACATATACTCGGTGCGGGCGTTTACCCCGCCGAATTCGCCGCCGTAACGGGTGGGGCGGCCCATTTGCCAGGCCAGTTCTTGAACGATCACGTCAGACATGGCGTTCAGGCGGGCTACACCGGCCTGAACCAGCGCGATACGCTCGGCCAAGGAGCGGGCGGCCCAGGGTTTTTGAGCGGCGTGGGCGCGGGCGACGGCGCCCTTTGCGGCCTCGGGCGTCAAGGGCGTGCGCTCGGCGTAGACTGAGCCGTCAAGGGGGGAAATCAGCTGGATGGGTTTCATGGTCGGGCCTTGGCTAAGGGGGATGGGCAAATTGCCCATCCTACGAGGGTCGGTTTTGTAGGATGGGCAATTTGCCCATCCTTTGGGTCAGGCGCGTTCCAAGAGGCGCTGGATTTCAAAGTCGGTGACCACGCGGTCGGTCTCGCGGATCTCCCATTGCGCGGCGTGGTGGTAGTGCTCGACCACATCGTCACCAAAAGCCTTGCGCAGCATGGCGCTGCCATGCAGGGCAGCGGCGGCCTCCCGCAGGGTATGCGGAATCTCGCGGGCGCCCTGGTTGGAATAGACGTCACCGGTCATTTCCGGTTCCAGATCCAGCTTCTGCTCGATCCCGTCAAGGCCCGCCGCCAATAGCGCCGCACAGGCAAGGTAGGGGTTCACATCAGACCCCGGAATCCGGCATTCCACCCGAACCGCCTTGGAGTGCACACCGCAGATCCGAAAGCCGGCGGTGCGGTTGTCGGCGCTCCACACCGCTTTGGTGGGGGCAAACATGCCGATGCAAAAGCGTTTGTAGCTGTTGACGTAAGGCGCCAGAAACGCTGTGTATTCCGTGGCATGGGCCAGCTGACCTGCCAGAAAATGCTTCATCGTCTGGCTCATGCCATGCTTGTCTGCTGGGTCGGCAAAGACGGATTTACCGTCCTTGGTCCACAGGCTTTGATGGACATGGCTGGATGACCCCGATTTGCGGTGGTCATATTTGGCCATGAAGGTCACGGATTTTCCCGCCGCATGCGCCATATCCTTGACCGCCTGCTTGACGATCACATGGTTGTCGGCAGCGTCCAGCGCGTCGGAATAGCGGTAGTTCACCTCATGCTGACCGGCGTCGGCCTCACCTTTGGAGTTTTCGACCGGGATGCCCGCGGCATAGAGACCGTTGCGGACGGCGCGCATCATGCCTTCTTCCTTGGTGGTCTGGAAGATGTGGTAATCCTCGTTGTAGCCCGAGATCGGCTGCAAGGCCGCCAACCCGCCATCGCGCAGATTGTCATAGGAATTCTCGAAGATGTAGAATTCCAGTTCCGTCGCCATCATCGTCTCATAGCCCATCGCGCGGGCACGGGCGACCTGGGCCTTCAGGATCGCGCGGGGGGAGACGCGCACATCGGTCTTGCCGTCATGCTCCATCAGATCACACAGGCAAAGCGCTGTGCCCGGTAGCCAAGGCAAGGGGCGCAGGGTTGAGAGATCCGGCTTCATCATATAGTCGCCGTAGCCCTGCTCCCAACTGCTGGATTTATAGCCGGGCACGGTGGTCATCTCCATGTCCACGGCCAGAAGATAGTTGCAGCAATGGGTCTCTTCATAGCCGCTGTTCACAAAGAAGGCGGCGTGAAAGCGCTTGCCCATCAGGCGGCCTTGCATGTCGATCGCGGCGACAAGAACGGTGTCGATCTCGCCCGCATCAACGGCGGCTTTCAGGGCATCCAGGGTCATGGTTCCGGGCATCATAGCCTCATGTCATATATCGGTTTCAGTCTGCCCGCGGCGGGTGCGGGCCGGAAAAAGGCGGGGGGCTGACACAAGTCAGCCGCGCCCGGTGCCACCGCCGAATTCGGGTTTGCGCGGCCAGCAATCCGCGGCCATGCGGATCAGGCGGGGGTCTGAGGACATCTGAACAGGTCTCCGCGGGGTAGGGCGGGCGCCCGATGCGCCCGGCCCGGTTTTTTCGCGTAGGATGGGCAATATTGCCCATCCTACCTGATCAGCCGTAGCGATAGGGCGGGCCTGCCTTGGTCATGGTGTCGTTATACTTGCGGATGATGTCGATGACCTTGGCCTTCAGCGGGCTTTCGGCCGCGATTTCATCCCAGAACACCTGGGCTGCGGCCTCGACCTTGGCGTAGTCTTCGGCCGGAATCGAGGTCAGCTTCATATCCGCGCCTTCGACCCGCAGCTTGGCCTCACCGGCCCAATACCACCACTGGCGGTGGTAATGCGACTGGTCAAAGCAGGTCTTCAACAGCTGCTGCAGATGCGGCGGCACCGCGTCCCAGCGCTCCATATTGGCGAAGAAGTGGCCAATCCAGGCGCCCGAGATGTTGCTGGTCAGGAAATAGGGTGCCACCTTGGACCACCCGCTGGTGTAATCCTCGGTGATGCCTGACCAGGCCAGACCGTCCAGCTCACCCGTTTGCAACGCAACCTCGACGTCCTCCCACGGCAGGGTCACCGGAATGACGCCGAACTGGGTCAGGAACCGGCCTGCGGTCGGGAAGGTGAACACCTTTTTGCCGTTCAGATCGGCCAGCGAATTGATCGGCTCACGCATGTTGAAGTTGCACGGATCCCATGACCCGGCCGAGATGTGCTTGATGCCCACCTTGGCGTATTCTTCCTTCCAGATCTCATCCAGACCCCAGGTGTTGAACAGCGCCGGCACGTCCAGCGAGTAGCGCAGCGCCAGGGGAAAGTAGCCGCCGAACACCGTCACCTCGGTGGGCGAGGCCATGCTGTCGTCATCCGACTGCACCGCATCAATCGTGCCGTTCTGCATGGCGCGGAACAGCTCGCCGGTAGGGACCAGCTGGTCCGAGGTGTAGAGTTCAATCTCCATCTGGCCATTGGCGATGGTGTTGAACGCCTCAATCGCGCCCTTGCAGACCTCTTCGGCCAGCGCGGGGCCGGCATAGGTCTGCAACCGCCATTTGATGGTTTCCTGCGCGCGGGCGGGGGCTGCCAGACCGGCAGCGGCCGCGCCTATGGCGCCGGTGGTGATAAACTTGCGTCTTGTGGTCATTGCGTTCTCTCCTTGTTGTGCCCTGTACGGGCGGTCTGTGCCCCGGTTCGGCCGGGGTCGGGTGTCTTTGTCAGTATCCCAGAACGGCCTTTGGCAGCCAAAGCGCCAATTGCGGGAAAATCATCACCAGAACCAAAGTCAGGATCATCACCAGCACGAAGGGAAAGACCGAGCGGTAGATGATCGGCAAGGTATAATCCGCCGGGGCCATCGCCTTCATCAGAAAGAGGTTATAACCAAACGGTGGCGTCAGATAGGCGATCTGGCAAGTGATGGTGTACAAAATGCCATACCAGACCAGATCGAAGCCCAGCGCCTTGGCCAGCCCGACATAGACCGGGGCAACGATGACCAGCATGGCGGTGTCGTCCAGAAACATCCCCATGACCAGAAAGCTGAGCTGCATCAGGATCAGCACCTGCCAGGGACCAAGCCCCAGATCCGACAGGAAGAAGTTCTCGATCGCGCGGCCTGCGCCAAGGCCGTCAAACACCGCGCCGAACGACAGGGCGGCGGTGATGATCAGCATGAACATCACGGTGATGGCCAGGGTATTGCGGGTGGCGATCTCGAACACGTTCCAGGTGAAGCGGCGTTTGATCACGGCGGCCAGCACGGCGGCCAGCGCGCCGATTACCGATGCCTCGGTCAGGCTGGCCCAGCCCTTCAAGAACGGCACCATCATCGACACGAAGATGAACACCGGCAGCAGGCCCGCGCGCAGCAGGCGAAACCGCTCGGGCCAGGTTATGGCGGCGCGTTCTTCGGCCGACATGGCGGGGGCCAGCGATGGGTTCAGTTTGGCGCGGATCACGATATAGGCCACAAACAGCACCGCCATCAGCAGGCCCGGCACCACACCCGCCAGCCACAGGTTCGACACCGGCTGCTTGGCGATCAGCGAAAACAGCACCAGCACGACTGAGGGCGGGATCAGGATGCCAAGCGATGATCCGGCCTGAATAACCCCTGATATCATCAGTTTGTCATAGTTCCGCCGCGCCAGTTCCGGCAAGGCAATCGTGGCGCCAATTGCCATCCCCGCCACCGACAGCCCGTTCATGACGGAAATCATCACCATCAGCATGATCGTGCCCACCGCCAGCCCGCCCGGCAGAGGGCCGAACCAGACGTGAAACATCTTGTAGAGGTCATCGGCCAGACGGCTCTCGCTCATCACATAGCCCATGAAGACGAACATCGGCAGCGTCAGCAGCGGCGTCCATTTCATCACCTTGAAGACGGCGGTGATGCCCATGTCGGTGCCACCCGGCCCCCACAACAGCAAGGCGGCGGCCACCGCGACAAAGCCGATCGCCCCGAAAACCCGCTGTCCGGTGACCATCATCAACAGCATGGTCGAGAACATCAGGATCGCGATTGTATTGTGATCCATCAGATTTTCTCTCCGCGCAAAATCGCGATGTCGCGGATCAGGATTGATATGGATTGCAGCAGCATCAGCCCAAAGGCGAAGGAGATGATCGTCTTCAAGGGCCACATCACCGGACGCCAGGCCGAGGGGTTCCGCTCTCCGACCTCAAAGGAATAGATCGTGGAATCGACCGCGCCATAGAACATGACGCCCAGATAGAACATCAGCGAAAAGACGGTAAACACATCCCACAGCGCCTGACTTTTGGGCGACCAGCGGGCGTAAAGCAGATCCATCCGTACGTTGGTATCCATCCGCAACGTCCAGGGCGCGCCCAGCATGTAATAGGCGACCAGGGTGAATTGCGCCATTTCAAGCGTCCAGATCGCCGGAAAGCTGAAGAATTTGGTGACCGATGACCACAGCATGATCGCCATCATCACATACAGCAGATACATGGCGAACCGTCCGATCCGCGCGCAAAGCGCGTCGATCAGGCGGACATAGGCGATGGACCAGCGGGGCACGTCTTACCGTCCGATCCGGGCGGCAAGCGATGGCTTGACGGAACCCGTGGTCCGTGTGCAGCGTGAACTTGTCATGAGCGAGTCATCCCCCCCCGGAATTTGATCAAGAGTCTCCTGACTGCGACCTTCTGTCAAGAATTTTCCGGGCGCAAAGTTTCTGTTACGATCGTTTCTGAGTCGTGGGGGGGTGAAATGGAAATTCCGCAGACAATCGAGAACCGCATGCGCGCGGCCCAGGGTGATCTGACCCGGGCCGAGCGGCAGGCGGCGTCGCATATCCTGTCGCATTTTCCTATGTCGGCCCTGGGGTCGATCACCGCCCTGGCGCGGGGCGCGGATGTGTCGTCGCCCACCATCGTGCGGCTGGTGCAAAAGCTGGGGTTTCGCGGTTATACCGATTATCAGCAGACTCTGCGGGCCGAGGTGGGGCGGATGCTGACCGCCCCCCTGACTCTGCCCGAGGGCGCGCGCGAGGCAGCCGAGCATCCGCTGCAGAGCTTTGCCGCGCAGGTGGTGGCCAATATCGACGCCACGATCCAGCAGATCCCGGCGCGGGATTTTCTGGCGGTGGCCGAACTCTTGTCGGACACCGCGCGGCGCGTGGTGGTGACGGGCGGGCGGCTGACCCATGCGCATGGCGATTACTTCGCCACCCTGTTGCGGGTGATCCGGCCTGATGTCGGCTTTCTGGCCGATGTGCTGACCGATTGGCAGCAGGCGCTGTTGGACCTGCGGGCGGGCGATGTGGCGGTAATTTTCGACATTCGCCGATATGAGCAGAATGCCGTGCATTTCGCTGAACTGGCGGCCGAGCAGGGGGCCGAGGTGGTGTTGATCACCGACCGTTGGTTGTCGCCCGCGGCCGCCCATGCCCGCCATGTGCTGGCCTGCCATGTTGAGGTGCCGGCGGCCTGGGATTCCACCTCGACCATTCTGGTGGTGGTAGAGGCGCTGCTGGCGCAAGTGCAGGGGCGGCTGGCCGAGCAGGTGCAGGCACGGCTGAACCGGCTGGAGGATTATTTCGCCCGCACCAAGGTGTTCAAGGCGCCGCGGGTGGGGGGCAAGGGCTAGGCGCGCGGCGCGGGCGGGCGCGGGCCCCTGCAAAGGCGTTCAAGACCACAGCCGCCAAGACCACCGCTCCGCCAGCAAATGTGGCCGGGCTGGCAGTCTCATCCAGCACCAGCCAGACCCAGACCGGGGCCAGCATGACCTCAACCAGCGACAGTAGCGTGGCTTCGGCGGCGGGGATGACCCGGCTGCCCAAAGTATACAGGATCATGCCCACGGCCAGAATCACCGCCCCCATGGCGATGGAAATCACAATGTCCTGCGGAGGCGGGAAAAACGATGTGCCGGTGACAGCCAGCACCAGACCCGCGACCAGCAAGGAAAAGATCGCGCCCAACAGGCTGACCGGCATCATCTCGGACAGATGACCATGGCGCAGGGCGACGGTGAAGCTGGCAAAGCCCATGGCCGAGGCCAGTGCCGCGATATTGCCCGACAGGGCGCCCGCCGCCAGCCCTTCGCGAACCATGACGAACATGCCGATGCCCGCCAGCGCAATGGCGGCCCAGGTGGCCGGGCGTACGGGTTCACGCAGGATCAGCCAGCCCAGAATGGCAGCCAGAAAGGGTGAGGCCGAGAACAAAAACACCGCATTGGCCACGGTGGTGGATTGAATGGCATGGATCGCCCCGGCAAAAGCGGCCACCAACGCCAGCCCGCCAATCACACCCGCCCGCCCGGTGCCGCGGATGCGCGGCCATGGGTGCCCACCCGACCGGATCGTGACCCACAGCCCCAGGACCGCAATTGCCCCGGCTGACCGCCACAGCAGCACCTGCCAGGTGTCAGCGATCTGAAGTTGGCGAATGGCCAGCCCCAGCAGCGACCACAAGGCCGCCCCAGTCACAACAAACAGAACACCGCTACGATATGTCATGGCAGGCAGGCTAGGCTGCGCGTGGGCGCGATCTATCCTGAATGCGACGCTTGGTCGTGGCTTTGCCGCTTAGTAGCCCAGGGTGCGGTCAACCCGGTGCAACAGCGGTTCCCCCGCTTCGCCGCGACGGATGTTCTCGGCGATGACGCGGGCGGCGGTGATGGAGCGGGTATCGGCGGCGACATGCGGGGTGACGGTGACATTCGGATGCGCCCAATAGGGGTGATCTTTCGGCAAGGGTTCGGTGCGGAACACGTCCAGCGTGGCCTGGCCGATCTGGCCGCTATCCAGCGCGGCCAGCAGCGCGTCATCGTCGATCAGCGCACCGCGACCGGGGTTCAGGATCGCGGCACCGCGGGGCAGCAGGGCCAGAGTGTGGGCGTTCAGGATATTCTCGGTCTGCGGCGTTTTCGGCAGCAGGGTGACAACGATCTGCGCGGTGGCCAGCACCCGGTCCAGCCCGCCCGGCCCATGATCACTGGGCAGTCCGGGGATGTCTTTGGCCGTCCGGCTCCACCCCGTTACCGGAAAGTTCAGTGCCTGCAGTGCGCGGGCGGCGGCCAGACCCAAGGCCCCTAGGCCCAGCAGGGCTATCGGGCGTTCGCGGGCCAGAGGCGGGCAAGTCGGGTCCCACATGTGGTCAGGGTTCAGGATATGGCGGTTCATCCCCAGATGGTGGCGCAAGGCGTGACCGACCACCCATTCCACCATGCCCTCGGTCAGGCCCGGATCAACCATGCGGCACAGGGGCTGGGTCAGGGTGGGGTTGCCGACAATCCGCTCTACCCCCGCCCAGAGTGACAGCACGGCCTTGGTCCGGGTATACGGGGCGAAATCCTGCAAGGGGGCTGAGGGCGCATAGATAATGTAGTCCACGGTCGCCGGATCGGGGGCCGTGGTGGTCAGCGTAGCGGTGACCCCCACCTCTGCCAGCGCGCGGGGCAGGTCGTCGCGGTATTCGTCCCACAGGGCAGGGGCGGCGAAAAGGATGGTGGGCATCGGCAGACCTTTGGCTGGGGGCGGGCTGGTCCAAAGGGTAGGGCGCGGACCGGGGCAGTGTCCAGATAGCTCCTGCGGGGGGTGAGTATTTGGCAAAAGGCAAGGTCGGGGTGGTATTGACGACCGGGCCCTTGCCCCAGACCACCGCCGGGATCCGGCCTTATCAGGTTGGGCGCGGCAGCAGGCTGATGCTTGCACGGGGCGGGCTCAGGGCGTAAGGCCGGGCCAGACAGAGGAGCCGTCCGATGCGTCTTTATACCGTTGAAACCACCCTGACCGATGGCGATGCCGCTGACGCCCTGGCCGATGCGCTGGACCGGTTGCACCCGGCCCCGGTTGAGGTGTCACTCTATGATGACGCAGAGGTGCCGGGCAGCATCCGCCTGTTCGGTCAGTTCCCCGCCGCGCCCGATATGGTGGTGCTGGCGGTTCTGGCCGAGGCCTATGGCGCCGCCCAGTTTGAGCTGCATGAAGAGGCCACGCGCACGATTTCCGCTCTGACCACCTTGCCCGGCGAAGAGGCGGCGCGCGCTCTGGCCGACCGGATCGAGGCGATGGACCCCGAACCCTACGGCGTGGGCGCGTTCGAGATTGAGGACGGCTCAGGTCTGTGGGAGGTGGGGGCCTATTTCCTGTCCGACCCGGATGCAGACGCGCTGAATGCGCTGGGGGCCGCGCATGGGGCGAAACCCTTTGTCATCAGCGATGTGCCCGATATCGACTGGGTCGCCAAGGTGCGGCGCGAATTGTCGCCGGTGGATGCCGGGCGGTTCTTTGTCTATGGCAGCCATGACGCGGACAAGGTGCCCGCAGGCCGCATCCCTCTGCAGATCGAGGCGACGGTGGCCTTTGGCACCGGGCATCACAACACCACGCTGGGGTGTCTGCTGGCGTTTGACGCGCTGTTTCAGTCCGGGCTGCGGCCGCAGAACGTGGCCGATATCGGCGCGGGCACCGCTGTTCTGGCGCTGGCGGCGGCCAAGGTCCTGCCCGACGCGCAAATTCTGGCCAGCGACATCGACCCGGTGGCGGTGGACGTGGCGCGGGCCAATCTGGGCGTGAACGGGCTGGAGGGACGTGTTGCCTGCGTAGAGGCGGCGGGCTTCGATCACGCCACCATCCGCAGGGCAGCCCCCTTTGATCTGGTTTTTGCCAATATCCTGAAAGGCCCGCTGGTGCAGCTGGCCCCCGACATGGCGCGGCACGTGGCTCCGGGCGGCGTGGTGATTCTGTCGGGGTTGTTGGTGATTCAGGCCGAGTCGATCATTGATGTTTACGTAGCGTCAGGCTTCAGTTTGCAATCCAGAAACGATCTGGGGGAATGGAGCGCATTGGTGCTAAAGCGTCTATAAATGTATGAAAAATAGATCTTAATTTGATACCAATTGTGACTGACCCGACGTCACGCCCCAAAAAAGACACAATCTGACCCCATCAATTCCTTAAGGCGGGGGCCTGAACGATTACGATGGTGACAGACATGTGGGCCGACCCAAATCTGAAGAATTTTCACGGTCGTATCGCGCGGATCGAAAAAGCACGGGCCAAAGGCTATGGCTTTGAGGCCAAGGGCACGCTGGGCCGGTCGGCCACCTATCACCGCGAACGGCCCCTGATGCGTCTGGTCAAGGCGCTGTCGCTGGTCTTGCTGACCTCGATCGGACTGAAAGGTGTGATCCACTATTACGTCGGCGCCGCGGTCTATGATGAGCGGGTTACCACGATGATGCTGGGCGAAGGGTTCGACCGGCTGGGCGGCACGCTGATGCAGGCCGATCCGGTGACGCTGACGATTTCCCAGGTGCTGACCGCGGTTTTCCCAAAGTGATCCCTGATTGATCGGGCAGACTTTGCGCCCGGGTTTGAACAGACCGGATGGCCCCCGCGCGGGGGCCTTTTCGTTGGCACCGGACAGCGCTGTCTGACGGCGATGCACAGTAACGAAAAAAGGCCGCCCCCGGTCTTTCCGGGGGGCAGCCTTGGTCCTGCGGTCGACCGTTTGGTCGGGGTCGGATGGGCTTAGCGGCCCAGCATCTCGATGTCACCACGGCACAGGCCGATATCGTCCAGCTCACGATCCGAGAGCTTGCCGAGGGCCTTGCGGGTGATGCGCGCATCGTTCCATGCACCCAGAACGCCAAACACGTTCGACAGGGTATTGACGGCGCGGTACGTCGTGATGGCGCCCAACGGTGCCGGGCGGCTCGTTTCGATGGCGGCCATGGTATGTTCCTCTTCAAGACTGCATCAATCAGAAGCATCGTGCTTCGATGACAGTCAAATAGCCATGCTGCAGCTGCAAAGCAAGCTGGGCGCAGGCATGCCAGCCTTGCAGCCCGTGCATGGCTGCGGCCCTAATTTTGCCACAAATTCTTAAGGTTTTTCGCGTATCGGGCCAGATCGGTCGCTTTGGCACTGCGCCCTGTCGTATTCTGCACTTGCATAATGCCGCAGCATCGGGCGGACAAGGCCAAAGTTCGCATTGGCGGATGTTCCCTTTTCGTGCTAACCGATAAAAAACGACGTATGATCGGTGCAGAAACGGGGGCAGGATGCGGGTGATCGGGATCGATCCGGGGTTGCGGAACCTGGGTTGGGGCGTGATTGACGTCGCGGGCGCGCGGCTGAGCCACGTCGCCAATGGCATTTGCCATTCGGACGGCGCGGTGGATGATCTGGCGCGGCGGCTGTGTTCGCTGCATTCCCAACTGACCGAGGTACTGCGGCAATGGCAGCCCGACGCGGCGGCGGTTGAGCATACCTTTGTCAACAAGGACGCGGTGGCCACGCTGAAGCTGGGTCAGGCGCGCGGGATTGCCCTCTTGGTGCCGGCGCAATTCGGGCTGGAGGTCGGCGAATACGCCCCCAACGCGGTGAAAAAGACCGTGGTGGGCGTGGGTCATGCGGCCAAGGTGCAGGTTGATCATATGGTGCGGCTGCAATTGCCGGGCGTGGTGATCGCCGGGGCCGATGCAGCCGACGCGCTGGCGATTGCCATTTGCCATGCGCATCATCTGCAGTCGGCCGGGCGGTTGCAGGCCGCGCTGAGGGCGGCAGGATGATTGGCAAGATCTCAGGCCGGGTCGATTGGAAAGGCTCAGAGCAGGTTCTGATCGACTGCCGCGGCGTGGGCTATATTGTCTACGTCAATGACCGCACCATGGCCGGGCTGCCGCCGGCGGGCGAATTTTGCGCACTGTATACCGACCTTCTGGTGCGCGAGGATCTGCTGCAGCTGTTCGGCTTTGCAACCATGCTGGACCGCGAATGGCATAAGCTGTTGATGACGGTGCAGGGCGTGGGAGCCAAGGCCAGCATGGCGATGCTGGGGGCTTTGGGCGCTGATGGGGTGGCGCGGGCGATCACCCTGGGCGATGCGCGGGCGGTGCAATCGGCCCCCGGCGTCGGGCCAAAGCTGGCGCAGCGGGTGATATTGGAGCTGAAATCCAAGGCGCCGTCGATCATGGCGATGGGCGCGCGTCTGACCGTGACCGCCGAGGCGGATGACAGCGTGATTGAAGATGCCGCACCGATGGCCGCGAAAAGGCCCGCAAAGACGGATGAGGCGGCCAGCCGCCGCGCCACCTTTGCCGCCGATGCGCTGTCGGCACTGGTCAATCTGGGCTACGGCCACGGCGATGCGGCGCAGGCGGTGGCCACCGTGGCCGGTGATCTGCCTGATGCCGACACCGCCTCGCTGATCCGATCCGCGCTGAAGCTGCTGGCCCCGAGGTAAGCGATGGAACCTGATCCCGCCTTGCGGCCCGGGAAGTTGCCCGAAGACAGCGACCGCGCCTTGCGGCCGCAGATGCTGGAAGAATTCATCGGCCAGCAAGAGGCGCGGGCCAACCTGCGGGTGTTCATAGAGGCGGCCCGGATGCGCGGCGAGGCGATGGATCACACGCTGTTCCACGGCCCCCCCGGTCTGGGCAAGACCACCCTGGCGCAGATCATGGCGCGCGAATTGGGGGTGGGGTTTCGGATGACCTCAGGCCCTGTTCTGGCCAAACCGGGCGATCTGGCGGCGATCCTGACCAATCTGGAGCCGCGTGATGTGCTGTTCATTGATGAGATCCATCGACTGTCGCCCGTGGTCGAAGAGGTGCTGTATCCGGCACTAGAGGATTTCGCGCTGGATCTGGTGATCGGTGAGGGGCCTGCCGCGCGAACGGTGCGGATTGATCTGCAGCCCTTCACCTTGGTCGGGGCCACGACACGGCTGGGGCTGCTGACCACGCCGCTGCGCGACCGGTTCGGCATCCCGACACGGCTGGAGTTCTATACCGAGGATGAGCTGCATGAGATCGTGACCCGCGGCGCGCGCTTGTTAGGCGTGACCGCTGACCCCGATGGCTGCCGCGAAATTGCCCGGCGCGCGCGCGGCACGCCGCGGATTGCCGGGCGGCTGCTGCGCCGCGTGGTGGATTTCGCGCTGGTTGAGGAGGGCGGGCAGGTCAGCCGCGCGCTGGCCGACCGCGCGCTGACCCGGCTGGGAGTGGACAAGCTGGGACTGGACGGGGCTGACCGGCGCTATCTGGTGCTGTTGGCCGACAATTACGGCGGCGGCCCGGTGGGCGTGGAAACCATCGCCGCGGCGCTGAGTGAGCCGCGCGATGCGATTGAAGAGGTGATCGAGCCGTATCTCTTGCAGCAGGGCCTGATCCTGCGCACTCCGCGCGGGCGCATGCTGGGGGCCAAGGCCTGGCGGCATCTGGGGTTGGAGCCGCCCAAAGTCCCCGGGCAGAGCGACCTTTTCGACGGATAGGGCAAGTGTGCTGTGACGGGAGTAATTGAAAAACGGCAATTTTGGGGGCGGTATGGCGGCTGACGGGGATACACAGATGACGCCGGATGAGATCGGGCAGATGTTCACCCATGCCGATGGATCATATCTGTGCGCGCGCTGGGGGCGGCCGATCGTGCCGGTGGTGTTTGGCCTGCAGGACGAAGCCTTGGCGGTGGTCAAGGGCGCGATTGAGGCGATTGTTGCGCTGGCCGGGCATCAGATGGCCGAGACCGACCCCGAGTTAGCCGCAAATCTGATGGTGTTCTTCATCAGGGACTGGGAAGAGCTGCCGCAGGTGCCAAAGCTGGACCAGATGATCCCGGGGCTGGCGCCACTTTGTGCGCGGCTGATAGCTGTGGGGGCGAACCAATACCGGACCTATCGCCACGACGCAGACGGCGCCATCAAGGCGGTGTTCGTGTTTCTGCGGATGGACGCGCATCTGGCAGCGTTGCCGGCAGCGGATCTGGCCTTGGCGCAGGCTGCCAGGGTGATGCTGACCTGGGGCGAGGCGGCGTTTGCAACACGCCCGGTGCTGGCCGATGCGGGCGGCCACGTGATCTTGTCGCCAAAGGTTGCCGGGCTGATCCGGGCGGCCTATGACCCGATCCTGCCTGTGGCCACGCGCGATCCGGTGCATGCGCTGCGGCTGGCGGCGCGGCTGGCGGCCCTTGGCAGTCCGGGCGGGGCAGATTAGGCTGCGCCGATGAGCGCGCCGCATCAACACCCACTTCGTGTCTACTATGAGGACACCGATCTTGCGGGCATTGTCTACTATGCCAATTACCTGAAATTCATCGAACGCGGGCGCAGCGAATGGATCCGCACTCTGGGCATCGACCAGATGGACCTGCGCGCGGGGCATGGCATTGTCTTTGCCGTGCGCCGGGTTGAGGCTGATTATCTGCGCCCGGCGCGGTTTGGTGAGGATCTGGTGGTGACCACGCAATTGCACGCCCTGGGCGGGGCGCGGATCGTGCTGGAACAGGCCGTCCTGCGCGGGGCTGAGCGGTTGTTTCACGCCGTTGTCACGCTGGTCTGCATGACCGATGACGGCCACGCCGCCCGTCTGCCGCCCGATCTGCGCGCGCTGATGCAGCCCCTGCGGCACTGACAGGCGGCGATCAACTGCCCATCGCCAAGATGTGTTGGCATTCGCGCTGTTAACTTGATAGAATCACCTTTAACGGAGCCGCAAAGGCCCGACAGAACAAGAGCAGGCGGAATGAACACGGAAACTCTCGCACTGGCGCAGGAGATGGATTTCTCACTGCTGGCCCTATTCGCACGGGCAACGCTGACGGTGAAGATCGTCATGATCATGCTGATGATCATGTCGTTCTGGTCCTGGGCGATCATCATTCAAAAGCACATCATGTACCGCACCTCTCGCAAAGAGGCGACTGTGTTTGACCGCGCCTTCTGGAGTGGCGAGCCGTTGGATGAGCTGTTTGAAAAGATCGGGGCCGAGCCGCAGGGCGCGTCGGAAAAGGTGTTTTCCAGCGGCATGCTGGAATGGCGTCGCAGCCACAAACAGGATGGCGGCTTGATCGCAGGCGCACAGGCGCGGATCGACCGGGCGATGGATGTGGCGATTTCGCGTGAGAGCGAGCGGTTGAACAAGGGGTTGTCGTTCCTGGCCACCACCGGGTCCACCGCGCCGTTTATCGGCCTGTTCGGCACGGTCTGGGGCATCAAGCACAGCTTTGAGCAGATCGCGATTTCGCAAAACACCAACCTGGCTGTCGTGGCCCCCGGCATTGCCGAGGCGCTGATGGCCACCGCGGTGGGTCTGGTCGCGGCCATTCCGGCAGTGGTGTTCTACAATAAGTTGAACGCCGATTCCGAGCATATCCAGAGCGGCTATGAAAGCTTTGCCGACGAATTCGCGACCATCCTGTCGCGCCAGCTGGACAGCTGAGCGATGGGAGCGGGCGTAGTGAAAAAAGGCGGCGGTGGCGGGCGTCGCGGGCGGCGTCGCGGAACCTCGGCCGCGATGAGTGAGATCAACGTCACGCCGTTTGTTGACGTGATGCTGGTCTTGCTGATCATCTTTATGGTCGCGGCCCCCATGCTGACGGTGGGGGTTCCGGTGCAACTGCCCGAAACCGCTGCCAACGCCCTGCCGACCGAACAGGAAGAGCCTTTGACCATCACCATCACCGCCGATGGCCTTTTGATGATCATGACCACAGAGGTGGCGGATAACGAACTGATCCCGCGGCTGAAGGCGATTGCGTCCGAGCGCGCGTCCGACAAGGTGTTCCTGCGTGCTGACGGGCGTATTCCGTATGAGCGGGTGGCCCAGGTGATGGGCGCGCTGAACGCCGGCGGGTTCAACAATATCGGCCTGGTGACGGATGCGCAGGGGCCGACTTTTGGCAATGACGGATAAGGTTTGGGCATGGAAGAGGGCCCTGAAACCGGCCTTTCCAAAGGCACGATAATCTCGGGGATCGGCCACGTCGGGCTGATCCTCTGGGTAGTCGTCGGCGATTTCCTGTTTCCGCATACCGAGCCGGAGGTGATCGAGGTCACCAATGTCTCGATGATGACCGAGGCGGAATTCCAGGCGATGCAATCCAGCGCGCCTTCGCCCAGTGAGACGCCCAGCCCCGAGCAGCCGCAGGCCGAGCCTGTTCAGCCCGAACCCCAGCCCGAACCCCAGCCCCAGCCCGATCCGCAGCCCACGATTGAGCCGCCGCCGCAACTGGAGCCGACGGTCGAGCCGGACCCCGCACCGCAGCCGGACCCTGTGCCAGAGCCTGACCCGGTTCCCCAGCCAGACCCACAGCCGCAGGACGTGGTTGTGGCACCCGAAGAACAGCCGATGCCGTCGATGACGGCCTCTTTGCGGCCCAAGCCAAAGCCCGCCGACCGCGTGGCCCCCAATCCGGTCGATGTGCCCGAAGACCTGCCCACCGCAGATGCGCCGACCGAGGCCACCTCGGACACGCCGACCCAGACGCCCGAAGTGGTGCAAGAGCCGCAGCCGCAGACAGCGCCTGAGGAATCGGGCGATGTCCTGCGCACCGAGGCGACCGAGGATCAGGCCGAGCCTTTGGGCATGACCGCCTCGATCCGGCCCAAGTCACGGCCTGCGCGGACCGAAACGCCCGCGGCGACCGAGACGCCCACAGAGTCGGCGACCAATGCCTCTGATGTCGATGCCGCGCTGAATGATCTGGACCCCATCCCCGAGGCGCCGCAAGAGACCACCTCATCCGGCGGCTCCGACGCCATCGTGCCCACCGGCCCGCCGCTGAGTGGCGGCGAGATTGGTGATGTGCGCAGCGCGATTGGCGGCAAGTGGAACCTGGGCACGGTGTCAACCGACACGATGCGCACGACCATCGTGGTGCGGGTGACGTTCGATCAGACCGGCAAGCCGACTGACATCAAGATGTTGGAAAGCGATGGCCCGACCGCCGAAGCCACGAATACCGCGTTTTCTGCCGCCAAAAGTGCCATCGTGCGCGCCTACCGCGAAGGCGGCATCCCCCTGCCGCCTGACAAATATGAGACGTGGAAAGTGCTGGATCTGGTCTTTGACCCCAACGGAATGCGGTTCAGATGATCCGCGCCGCGCTGATCCTGTGCTTGATGGGATTGCCCGCCCTGGCGGATCAACCGCAGACCTCTGGGAGGCTGTCGGGCACCAAGGCCGACTTTGCCGCGCAACTGCGCGCACGGATCATGACGACGTGGAACATCGGCAGCCTGTCGGCAGCGGCGGCGCAAACCCGGGTCGATCTGCGTGTCGATTTCGACGATGTGGGGCGGGTGCGTGACGTGGTGCTGGTGCGCAGCACCGCGCCGACCAAGGCCGCCACGGATGAGGCTTTTGCCGCCGCCCTTCGCGCGATCCTGCGCGTTGATGCGACGGGCGGTCTGGGCCTGCCCGCAGATACGGCCAAGGAGGGTCTGATCCTGGTCTTCGATCCGGCCACAGGGGGTCTGTCATGACCCAAGGCTGTTCACAAAACCGGCAAAGGGCCGCCGATTGGCCCGAATTCCCCTCACCCCCCAGCGCCCCATGGGCTAAACAGAAAAGAAAACGGAGCATGAGGCCTATGAGAGTGTTTTTCCGCAGCCTTCCGACCTTGTTGGCGATTGCGCTGGCCATGATAATGGTCGTCGCCCCGGCGCAGGCGCAAAACCCGCCGCGCATCGTCATCTCGGATGGTGTGATCGAGCCGATGCCCTTTGCCGCGCCCACCTTTGTGGACGAAGGCGGCGCAGGCAATCTGGCGCGCGATCTGTCCCGTGTGGTGGTCAGCGATCTGGTCGGCACCGGCCTCTTCCGCGAAATCCCCGAAGATGCCCATATCAGCCGCGTCACCAGCTTTGACGGCGGCGTCGCGTTTGAGGATTGGCGCGCGGTGAATGCCCAGGTCTTGATCACCGGGGCGGTTTCGGTGGCGGGTGACCGGATCACCGTCAAGTTCCGCGCCTATGACGTGGCCAACGGCTCTGCCATCGAAGGGGCGGCCCTGCAGTTTGCCGGCACCACGGCGGGCTGGCGGCGCATGGCGCATAAGGTGGCCGATGTGGTCTATGCCAAGATCACCGGAGAGGGCGGTTATTTCGACAGTCGTGTGGTGTTCGTCAGCGAATCCGGGCCGAAGAATGCCCGGGCCAAGCGGCTGGCGGTGATGGATTATGATGGCGCAGGCGTGCAATACCTGACCGACAGCAGCGCCATTGTGCTGGCACCGCGGTTCTCGTTGCAGGGCGACCGGATCCTTTACACCAGCTACGAATCCGGCTTTCCGCGGATCACCGTTCTGGATGTAGCCAGCCTGCAGCGCCGGACTTTGGACGAACAGCAAGGCACGATGACATTTGCGCCGCGCTTTTCGCCCGATGGCAGCACGGTGGTGTTCAGCCTGGAGCGAGGCGGCAACTCCGACATTTACACGCTGAACGTCCGTTCGGGCAGCCTGAGCCAGCTGACCAATGCGCCCTCGATCGAGACTGGTCCGTCATACAGCCCCGATGGCAGCCAGATCGTGTTTGAAAGCGACCGTTCGGGCACCCAGCAGGTCTATATCATGCCCGCAGGCGGGGGTGAGGGGCGGCGGATTTCCGGTGGCGAGGGGCGTTACAGCACCCCGGTCTGGAGCCCGCGCGGCGACCTGATCGCCTTTACCAAGCAGAACAAGGGCCGCTTTCACATCGGCGTCATGCGCACCGATGGCACCGAAGAGCGGCTGTTGACCGCGTCGTTTCTGGACGAAGGTCCGACCTGGGCTCCGAATGGCCGGGTGATCATGTTCACCCGTGAAACCAGCGGTGCGGGTGGGCAGGCATCGCTGTGGTCGGTGGATATCACCGGGCGGAACCTGAAACAGATCCCGACCGAGGGGCCAGCGTCTGACCCGGCCTGGTCGCCGTTGTTACCATAAGTCATTGCGCGCCCGTTTCCCATGGGCGCGCAAACCTGTTAGACAGGGCGCAATGCCCGCATTCGAGCCAATGAGAAGGACAGTTCCGATGATTCTATCGCCCACCAAGGCCCTCTTTATCTTGGCCGCAATGACCCTTGCCGCCTGCCAGAACCCTGACCGTTATGGCGCGGGTGCCGGTGGGGCGGGCGGTGCCGGTGGCACGGGCGGTTATGTCGATACCACCGGGCTGGGGGATCCGAATGATCCGCGCTCGATCGCGTATTTCAACCAGACGGTTGGCGACAAGATCCTGTTCGCGGTGGACCAGTCCACCCTGTCGGCCGAAGGGCGCACCATCCTGCAGGGCCAGGCCAACTGGCTGAGCCAGAACCCCGGCTATGCGGTCATCATCGAAGGCCACGCAGATGAGCAGGGCACCCGTGAATACAACCTGGCGCTGGGCGCACGACGTGCGGCATCCGTCCAGGCCTTTCTGGTCAGCCAGGGCGTGTCTGGCAGCCGGATGCGCACCATCAGCTACGGCAAAGAGCGCCCGATCGAGGTCTGCTCGGATGAGGGTTGCTATGCCAAGAACCGCCGCGCCGTGACGGTGCTGTCGGTCGGCGCAGGGGCCTGACATGCGGGCGCAGGTGTTGCGGATCGCGCTGATCGCGTTGGCGCTGCCCCTGTTCGGGGTGGGCTCCGCGCGGGGCGATACTCTGGCCGATATCAAGGTTGAGCTGGGCCAGTTGTCGGCCGAGTTCAACGCCTTGAAATCAGAGCTGACAACCTCGGACAGCGCCGCCGCGATCGGTGGTGGCGATGCCCTGCAACGGATGGATGCGCTGGAGGCCGAGCTGTCGCGCCTGACCGCGCGCGCCGAAGAGATTGAGCTGAAACTGAACCGCGTTGTTACCGATGGCACCAACCGCATTGGCGATATTGAGTTTCGCCTGTGCGAAGCGACGCCGGGCTGTGATTCCCTGAACATGCCGGCAACAGCACCTTTGGGTGGCAGCGGTGCTGACATCGCCGCGGTTGCACCCCTTCCAGACCCCACCGCCTCGTCCGGCGGAGCCGAGCTTGCCATCGGTGAACAGGCGGATTTTGACCGGGCCAAGGGGGTGCTCGGTCAAGGTGACTTTCGCGGTGCTGCAACGCAGTTTGCGACCTTTACCGAATCCTATCCTGGCGGACCGCTAAGCCAGGAAGCGCATTATCTGCGCGGTGAGGCGTTGCGCCAGCTGGGAGAAACCACGGACGCGGCACGGGCCTATCTGGAGGCCTATTCAGGTAATCCGCAGGGCGCGTTCGCGGCAGATGCGCTGTTGCAGCTGGGCCAATCGCTGGGTGATCTGGGTCAGACGTCTGAGGCCTGCGTAACGTTGGCCGAAGTGACGACGCAATACCCCGGCAGCAATGCCGCAACGCAGGCACCGATTGCCATGCAGGGTCTGGGGTGTCCCTGAGCCTTGATGCCGATTGGTTGGCGGCGCTGGGCGAGGACGCCCCGCTTTTGATCCGGGCGCAATCGGCCTTTGCCCGCGTGGGGGGCACGCCTGCGCACATTGGCGTGGCGGTGTCTGGCGGCAGCGATTCCATGGCGATGTTGCATCTGATGGCGCGGGCGGCGTCGCATACGGCCTGGAATTTGCGGGCCGTGACAGTGGATCATGGCTTGCGGCCCGAGGCGGCCGAAGAGGCGGCGTTTGTCGCGCAAGCCTGCGTCGATCTGGGCCTGCCGCATGATGTGTTGGTCTGGGATCACGGGGCGATTGATGGAAATCTGATGCAGGCGGCAAGCCGGGCGAGATACGCCCTGATGGCGGATTGGGCTGTGGGGCTGGGCATCGCGCAGGTTACGCTGGCCCATACCGCCGATGATCAGGCCGAGACGTTTCTGATGGGCTTGTCGCGCGCCGCTGGCCTGGATGGTCTGACCGGGATGCGCCAGCATTGGACAGAGGCAGGCGTGACCTTTTGCCGTCCGTTCCTGCACCAGACCCGCGCCGAATTGCGCGGCTTTCTGACCCGCCATGGGCTGTCATGGGTGGATGACCCCACAAACGACAATGACCGCTTTACCCGCGTTAAGGCGCGTCGCGCGCTGAAAGCATTGAAACCCTTGGGCATTACCGTGGACCGGCTGTCCTCGGTGATCCACAATCTGGCCATGGCGCAGGGCGCGCTACATGATGCCGTGGCGCGCGCCGGGGCCGAGGGCGTGACCGAGACCGCTGGAAGCTTGCGCTTTGGCCCGGGTGCCCTTGGCGGCCCCGAGGTGCAGCGGCGGCTGTTGATCGCGATGATTGCCTGGATCGGGGGCAACCCGCATCCGCCGCGAGAGTCAAAAATCGCTGCCTTACGTCTGGCGGTTCTTCAAGAGCGCGATGCCACGCTGGGCGGCGTGCGGATTCGCTGGAAGGAAGGCACTTGCACCGTATCGCGTGAGGCCCGCGCTGTGGGCGGTCCGGTCCCTGCTGGGCATTTGTGGGACGGGCGTTGGCAGGTGTCCGCTGCTTCGGGCGAGATAAGCGCTTTGGGTGCTGCAGGCCTGCGCCAATGCCCCGACTGGCGGGCATTGGGTCTGCCCCGTCAGGTGCTGGAGGTAACCCCCGCCGTCTGGCAGGCTGACCGCCTGATCGCCGCCCCTTGCGCAGGCGTCGGCGCTGCAACTGCGACAACCCGCCCCGGATTTCACGCATTTCTGTTATCGCATTGAACCTGCGCCGCAGATGTCTATCTTAGAGTCAAACCCGCGTCTCTGTTTCGGCGTCGCGGCGGTTACGGGAGCTTCTTCGTGAACAACGCACGAAACATTGCCTTTTGGGTCGTCCTGCTGGTGCTGATCCTACTGCTGTTCAACACCTTTTCGGGTGGCCAATCCACGCTGTCGGCGCGGACGCTGTCGTATTCCGACTTCGTCAAGATGGTTGACACCGACAAGATCAGGTCAGTCACGCTGGACGGAGAGCGGGTCGTTCTTCTGGGCACCGACGGCAATACCTACACAACGATCAAGCCGGATGGAGAGCCGATCACCGATAAGCTGCTGGCCAAGGGCATTGATGTGAAGGTCACGGCACAGCAAGAATCCGGCTTTATGTCGGTGCTGTCGATCTGGCTGCCCTTTCTGGTGCTGATCGGTATCTGGATCTTCTTCATGAACCGGATGCAGGGCGGCGGCAAAGGCGGGGCGATGGGCTTTGGCAAATCCAAGGCCAAATTGCTGACCGAAAAGAATGGCCGGGTGACGTTTGACGACGTGGCCGGAATTGATGAGGCCAAGGAAGAACTGGAGGAGATCGTGGAATTCCTGCGCAATCCGCAGAAATTCAGCCGCTTGGGTGGCAAGATCCCCAAAGGTGCGCTGCTGGTCGGTCCGCCCGGCACCGGTAAGACGCTGCTGGCGCGCGCGATTGCCGGTGAGGCCGGGGTGCCGTTCTTTACGATCTCAGGCTCGGATTTCGTGGAAATGTTCGTCGGCGTGGGTGCATCGCGTGTGCGCGACATGTTTGAGCAGGCCAAGAAGAACGCGCCCTGCATCGTCTTTATCGACGAGATTGACGCCGTGGGCCGCGCCCGTGGCGTCGGCATGGGCGGCGGCAATGATGAGCGTGAGCAGACATTGAACCAGCTGTTGGTTGAGATGGACGGGTTTGAGGCCAATGAAGGCGTCATCATCGTGGCCGCAACCAACCGCAAGGACGTGTTGGACCCGGCCCTGTTGCGCCCCGGCCGATTTGACCGGACAATCCATGTGTCGAACCCTGATATCAAAGGCCGCGAAAAAATCCTGTCGGTTCACGCGCGCAAGGTGCCCTTGGGCCCGGACGTTGACTTGCGCACCATCGCCCGCGGCAGCCCCGGCTTTTCAGGTGCTGATCTGGCCAACCTGGTGAACGAGGCGGCATTGCTGGCCGCGCGCATCGGGCGCCGCTTTGTCACCATGGATGACTTTGAGAACGCCAAGGACAAGGTGATGATGGGGGCCGAGCGTCGGTCGATGGTGATGTCGGTCGAGGATAAGGAAATGACCGCCTATCATGAGGCTGGCCATGCCATTGTCGGCATCAAGCTGCCGAAATGCGATCCGGTCTACAAGGCCACGATCATGCCCCGCGGTGCCGCCTTGGGCATGGTGATGAGCCTGCCCGAGATGGACCGCCACAGCTGGCACAAGGACCAGATGAAGGACCGTATCGCCATGGGCATGGCCGGCAAGGCTGCCGAGGTGAAGAAATGGGGCGAAGAGCGCGTCTCCAGCGGGGCCAGCGGTGATATCCAGAACGTGTCGTCGGTGGCGCGCGCGATGGTGATGCGCTGGGGCATGTCGGACAAGATCGGCAACATCGACTATGGCGAAGCGCATTCGGGCTATGAGGGCAATACCGGAGGGTTCTCGGTCTCGGCCGAAACCAAGCGGCTGATCGAGGATGAGGTCAAGGCAATCATCGACGAAGGCTATGCCCGCGCCAAGCAGATTCTGGATGAGAATGAGGTCGAGTTTGAGCATCTGGCCCAGGGTCTCTTGGAATACGAAACCCTGACCGGCGATCAGATCCGCAAGGTGATGGCGGGCGAAAAGCTGACCGATAGCGATGATGACGGCACGCCGTCGGGCGGTGGCACCCCCAGCGTGGTGGCCATCCCGAAAACCCGGTCGCGCAAGCCGCGCGAGACCAAACCCGACGCCGAACCTTCGCCGCTGTAAGCTGGCGCAGGTTTCAAAAAGGCCCCGCGCGTTGCGGGGCCTTTTGCTTTCAGCGGGCGCGCGCTAGGTCTGGGGACCACCAGACAGCACTGGGCAGGAGACGCGGATGATCACGGCATATCGGGCAGAGGCCGGGCGGCTGCGGGCGATTGAGGGTGCGATGCCGGCCGATCCGACAGGGATAGTCTGGATCGACCTGCATGAACCCGACGCCGCTGAAGAGACGCAACTGGAAACGGCGCTGGGGATTGAGATCCCCACCCGTGAGGATATGCAAGAGATTGAGGTCTCATCGCGGCTCTATTCCGAAGAGGGCGCGCTGTTTCTGACTGCGCAGGTCTTGGCCACGCCGGACGGGCTGCCGCCGGAACTGGGCCCGGTGACCTTTGTGCTGACGCCCGATCGGCTGGTGACGGTGCGCTACCATGCCCCCCGGTCGATCAAGGTTTTTGCCGAGCGGGCGGCGGCGCAGAGCATGGGGTGCACCGGCGGCCAGACCACGCTGCTGGCGCTGATGGAGACGGTAGTGGACCGTCTGGCAGATATTCTTGAGGGCGAATCCCGCAAGCTGGACTTCCTGACGAAGGCGATTTTTGACGCCCATCGCCCCAATGGCAAGGCGCAGACGCTGGCGGTAGTGTTGCAGCGCATCGGCCGGGCCGAAGACATGAACAGCAAGACCGAGGAAAGCCTGTCCACCCTGCTGCGGGTGCTGGGCTTTCTGGCCACACCCACGGGTGGGGCTGCGGTGGCGGCGCTGAAAGGGGTGGAAAAGGTGCGGCTGAAGACGCTGTCGCATGACATCCGCTCGTTGCAGGAAACCGCCGCGCGCCAGGCGCGCAAGATCCAGTTCCAGCTGGATGCGACGCTGGGGGTGATCAACATCCGCCAGGCCGACATCATCAAGATTTTCTCGGTGGTCGCCTTTGTGTTCCTGCCGCCAACACTGATCGCCAGCATCTACGGGATGAACTTTGTGTATATGCCCGAGCTGAAATGGCCCCTGGGCTATCCGATGGCGCTGGGGTTGATGGCCCTGTCGGCGCTGTTGCCCTATGCGTTTTTCAGGTGGAAAAAATGGCTGTAACGGACTGGAATCCAGCCTCTTATGCGGCTTTTCGCGATCTGCGGCTGCGTCCGGCGCTGGATCTGTTGGCGCAACTGCCCGCCCTGCCGCCGGGCGATGTGGTGGACCTGGGCTGCGGCAATGGGGCGGCTGCGCAGGCGTTGCGTGCGCGCTGGCCCGCGCAGCGGCTGATCGGGGTGGATGCGTCACCCGCGATGCTGCAAGAGGCGCAGGGCTATGATTTCAAAGACCTGGCCGATATTGCCGGTTGGTCACCCCAAACCCCGCCCGCGCTGATCTTTTCCAATGCCGCCCTGCATTGGCTGCCGGATCACGGCGCCCTGTTGCCCCGGCTGGCCGCGATGCTGGCATCCGGCGGCACGCTGGCGGTGCAGATGCCGCGCAACTTCATGGCACCATCGCACCGGTTCCTGCGCGATATCGCGCAGTCGATGTTCCCGGACCGGTTTGATTTCACCGGCTATCTGCCCCCGGTTTCCGCCCCGGCCGACTATTGGCAGATGCTGACGCCCCATGGTGCACTGGCGATCTGGGAAAGCGAATATCTGCACCCCTTGGACCCGGTCGCCGTGGGCCATCCGGTGCGGGCCTTTACCGCGGCCACCGCGATGCGGCCTTTTGCCGAGGCGCTGTCGTCCGCCGACATGGCTGCCCTGACCGCCGCCTACGACACAGCACTTGATAGTGCCTATCCGCATCTGCCCGATGGTGGCGTGCTGTTCCCGTTTCGCCGCTTGTTCCTGACCCTGACGAGGCCCTGATGCCAGCTTTGATCCCCACTGATTTTACCGCTCGCATCGTCTGGCTGGGGGCCCAGGAGGTGCCGGTCAAGGATCTACTGATCACGTCAACCCCGGTGACGGAGATGCCGCTGACCTTTGCCGGCTACGGCCCCGAGACCCACGGCGGGCTGACCCGCCCGTCATGCAGCCGGGTGCTGAAGCAGCACCCGCGCAACACCGAGATCCGCAATGTGCGCCAACTCTGCGTCGTCAGTGCCGAAGAGATGGCCGAAGTGGCGCAGGATCTGGGCCTGAATGCCTGGGATCATGCCTGGGTCGGCGCGTCGCTGGTGTTGGAGGGGATCGCCGATTTCACCCATTTGCCGCCCTCCAGCCGTCTGCAAGGGCCCGATGGGGTGACGCTGGTGGTGGATATGGTGAACCACCCCTGCGCCGAGCCCGCCGCCACGATCGCCCGCGCCACCGGCGGCATGGGCAAGCGGTTTATTGCTGCGGCCAGGGGCAAACGTGGGGTCACCGCCTGGGTGGAACGGCCCGGCCTTTTGCGGCTGGGCGATGTGATGCGGCTGCATATTCCAGACCAGCGGCCTTGGGCGAATCTGTCCGCTGCCCGTAGAAAACGGGAATAAACGACAAAATCCGACAGGCCTTCCCACATTGTGGCGTTTTTCTCCTATCGGAAACGTGGGCTGGCGAATTTCGCGCCTTTCACGTCGCAAACCTGCCTTGGATAACGTCTATGGCCCGATACTACGTCGCTAACGGAACAGCCCGCACCCTAGGGAGAGAGCGACATGGCCTTTAAGACCGATATTGAGATTGCCCGCGAAGCCAAGAAAAAGCCGATCATGGAGATTGGCCAGAAGCTGGGCATCCCGTCCGAGCATCTGCTGCCTTACGGCCATGACAAGGCCAAGGTCAGCCAGGAGTTCATCCGCAGCCTCGACGGCAAGAAGGACGGCAAACTGATCCTGGTGACCGCGATCAACCCGACACCGGCTGGCGAGGGCAAGACCACCACCACCGTGGGTCTGGGCGACGGTCTGAACCGCATCGGCAAAAAGGCTGTGATCTGTATCCGCGAGGCCAGCCTTGGCCCGAACTTCGGCATGAAGGGCGGCGCTGCGGGCGGCGGCATGTCACAAGTCGTGCCGATGGAAGAGATGAACCTGCACTTCACGGGTGACTTCCACGCCATCACCAGCGCGCACAACCTGCTGTCGGCGATGATCGACAACCACATCTACTGGGGCAACAGCCTGCAGATCGACGCCCGCCGTATCATGTGGCGTCGCGTCATGGACATGAACGACCGTGCGCTGCGTGATATCGTGGTCAACCTGGGCGGCGTGTCGAACGGCTTCCCGCGCCAGACCGGCTTTGACATCACCGTGGCGTCCGAAGTCATGGCGATCCTGTGCCTGTCGAACAACCTGGAAGACCTGCAAAAACGTCTGGGCGACATTGTCGTGGCCTATACCCGCGAAAAGACCGCGATCTATGCCCGCGACATCAAGGCCGACGGCGCGATGACCGTCCTGTTGAAAGACGCGATGCAGCCGAACCTGGTGCAGACGCTGGAAAACAATCCGGCCTTCGTGCATGGTGGCCCGTTTGCCAACATCGCACACGGCTGTAACAGCGTGATCGCCACCAAGACCGCGTTGAAGCTGGGCGAATACGTCGTGACCGAAGCCGGTTTCGGTGCCGACCTGGGTGCGGAAAAGTTCTTTGACATCAAGTGCCGCAAGGCCGGGTTGAAGCCTGCTGCTGCGGTCATCGTCGCCACCGTGCGCGCGATGAAGATGAACGGTGGCGTCGCCAAGGCCGATCTGGGTGCCGAGAACGTCGAGGCCGTGAAGAAGGGCTGCCCGAACCTGGGGCGCCATATTTCCAACGTCAAAGGCTTTGGCGTGCCGGTTGTTGTGGCGATCAACCACTTCTATTCGGATACCGACGCCGAGGTAGAGGCGGTCAAAGCCTATGTCGCCCAGCAGGGCGCCGAGGCGATCCTGTGCAAGCATTGGGCAAACGGCTCTGCCGGGATCGAGGAGCTGGCGCATAAAGTGGTGCAGCTGGCCGATTCGGGCGTGTCCGAATTTGCGCCGCTTTACCCCGACGAGATGCCGCTGTTCCAGAAGATCGAGACCATCGCCAAGCGCATCTACCACGCCGACGCGGTGCTGGCCGACAAATCGGTCCGCGACCAGTTGAAGGGTTGGGAGGCTGCCGGTTACGGCCACCTGCCGATCTGCGTTGCCAAGACGCAGTACTCCTTCACGACCGATCCGAACGTCCGTGGCGCGCCCACCGGCCATTCGATTCCGGTGCGTGAAGTGCGGCTGTCGGCTGGCGCTGGTTTCATCGTGGTGATCTGTGGTGAGATCATGACCATGCCGGGCCTGCCCAAGGTGCCGTCGGCCGAAGTGATCCGGCTGAACGACGCAGGCCAGGTCGAAGGTCTGTTCTGAGGCAAAACCCCGCGTTGCCCTTTCGGCGCTGCCCCCTTATCTGGGGGGCAGCCTGAACGGGGAAGAAACATGCACAAGCCCGCCGATTGCACCTCAATGGCCGATATCAGGGCCGAGATAGACCGGTTGGACGCCGAGCTGGTTCAGCTGTTCGCCCAGCGCGCGGGCTATATCGACCGCGCCGCCGAGATAAAGGCCGAGGTCGATCTGCCGGCCCGGATTGACGGGCGGGTGGAAGAAGTGGTGCAAAACGTGCGCCGCCACGCTATCACCTACGGGCTGCCGCCCGAATTGGTGGAAAAATTGTGGCGGCGTCTGATCGACTGGTCCATCGCGCGCGAAGAAAACCGCCTGGGGCCGGATTCCCTGCGCAAGGGCTAGGCCAAGGACGGGCAAATGACGGCAACTTTGATCGACGGCAAGGCCATTGCGGCGCGGATGCGCGCCGAGACCCAGGCCGAAGCGGAGGCCCTGACCGAAGCGGGCTGGGCGCCCAAACTGGTGTCGATCTCGGTCGGCGATGTCGCGGCGGCGGAACTGTATGTGCGCAACCAGAAGCGGTCGGCCGAAGCGGCGGGCGTGGATTTTGAGGCGCGCAATTATCCCGAGACAATCAGCCTAGAGCAACTGACCGGCGTTCTGGCGGGCCTGAACGCCGATCCGCGGGTGAATGGCATCATCATTCAGCGCCCCTTACCCGCGCATATTCCCGTTAAGGCGCTGCAAAAGGCCGTGCATCCGATGAAGGATGTCGAAGGCATGCACCCGGCCTCAATCGGCAATATCGTCTACAACGATTTGACGCTGGGCCCCTGTACGGCAGTGGCTGCTGTTGAGATCCTGAAGACTCTGCCCCTGAAGATGGAAGGTCTGGACGTCTGCGTGATTGGCCATTCCGAAATCGTCGGCAAGCCGATTGCCTTTCTGATGATGGGTCTGGGCGCCACGGTGACGGTTTGCCACCATCTGACCCGGCAGGTGGCGGTGCATAGCCGCGCGGCGGACGCGGTCTTTGTGGCCGTGGGCAAGCCCGGTCTGGTCAATGGTGAGATGTTGAAACCGGGGGCGGCGCTGATTGATATCGGCATCAACCGGGTTGAGGGCCGCACGGTTGGCGACGCCGATTTTGACAGCTGCTCACAGGTGGCCGGCTGGATCACGCCAGTTCCGGGGGGCGTTGGCCCGGTGACGGTGGCGATATTGATGAAGAACGCCGTTCTGGCGACACGAATGCAGATGAACCACTACCGCACGGCCTTTGCGGCCGCTGAGTAAGGAGAGCGACATGACAGCCAAGGTGATCGACGGCAAGGCATTTGCAGCAAAGGTGCGGGGCCAGGTGGCGGCCCATGTCGCCAAGCTGGTTGAGGAAAAGGGCATCACGCCGGGACTGGCCGTGGTGTTGGTAGGCGAAGACCCGGCATCGCAGGTCTATGTGCGCAACAAGCACGCCTCGACGCTTGAGGTGGGGATGGGATCTTTCGAACATCGGCTGTCGGCCGACACCTCTGAGGCGGACCTGCTGGCGCTGATTGATCAGTTGAACACGGATCCGAAAGTGCATGGCATTCTGGTTCAGTTGCCGCTGCCGGGGCATCTGAATTCTGAGCTGATCATCAACTCGATCGACCCGGCCAAGGACGTGGATGGTTTTCACATTTCGAACGTCGGGCTGTTGGGGACGGGGCAAAAGTCGATGGTGCCCTGCACGCCGCTGGGCTGCCTGATGATGCTGCGCGATCACCATGGCAAGCTGGCGGGCCTGAATGCGGTTGTGGTGGGGCGGTCCAACATTGTGGGCAAGCCGATGGCGCAACTGTTGCTGGGCGACAGCTGCACGGTGACGATTGCGCATAGCCGGACCAAGGATCTGGCCGAGGTTTGTGCGCGCGCCGATATTCTGGTGGCGGCCGTGGGGCGGCCTGAGATGATTACCGGCGATATGGTCAAACCGGGTGCCACCGTGATTGACGTGGGCATCAACCGGATTGAACGCGACGGCAAGGCCAAGCTGGTGGGCGATGTGCATTACGCCAGTGCGGCGGCGGTGGCGGGCGCGATCACTCCGGTGCCGGGCGGCGTGGGACCGATGACCATCGCCTGCCTGTTGGCCAACACGCTGACCGCCTGCTGCCGCGCCAATGGGTTGGCAGAGCCCGAAGGCCTGACCGCCTAGCGAGGCATCGGAATGGCCAGGGCTTTGTGCCCGGTCAGAATAGCCAGAGCGGCGGGCTGCATCAGGCCCGCCAACGTTGCATCCTGGCACCATAATCCGCCGGTATAGGTGCCGTAGGCGGGCAGTATGATCCGGGCCGTGTCGGCCAGAAAGCAGGGCCGCGTGCGCCCTGAGAGACTGGCTTTCGGGTGGTAATGGCCCGATATTTCATGGTTTTCGGACGGATCGGCAATATGGCGAAATGTCAATTGGCCGATTTTGACCTCGGCCCTGTGGGTGCCGCTGATGCCTGTCGGGGCGGGGTCGTGGTTGCCTGTTATCCAGATCCAGTCCCGCCCGGCCATCAGGCGGTTCAGCCAGAGCGCGCCCGATTCTGACAGGCTGTCAGCGGCGGCGAGATCGTCGAAACTATCGCCCAAACACAGCACAGTTGCGGGGTTTTGCCTGGCGATATCGACATCCAGCCGCTCTAGCGTGGCGACGGTTTCATAGGGCGGCAGCAGGGCGCCACCACGCCGCGCCAGGCGATCCGATTTTCCCAGATGCAGGTCTGAGACAGCCAGCAGGCGTTGCGCGGGCCAGTAAAGCGCGCCGGAGGGCAGGGCGTGCAGGGTTTCCTGCGCAAGGGTGATGGCGCGGTGCATATCAGGCCAGACCTGCGGCTTTCATCAGGGCGGCGGCGGCCGAGTCGGCCAGCTTTTCGCGGCCCTTGCCATGGATCGGCACTTTGCCGGGTTCCAGGAACAGGGGGGCCGCAAGGGGCGTGACGCGGGGCAGGCGGATCAGATCGATGCGGCCTGCGGTGCGGGCCAGCAGGTCTTCGATGCGGGAAAAGTCGATCATGCCGCGCATGGCCTCTTCACGGGTGATTTGCAGCAAGAGGTGGTCAGGGTCATATTTGCGCAGCGTGTCATAGAGGATGTCAGAGGAAAAGGTGGCTTGGCGACCGGATTTGCGGCGGCCCTGGTGGCTGCGCTCGATCAGTCCGGCGATGGTGGCGACGGCGCGGAAACTGCGTTTCATCAAGGCGTTGCCGTTCAGCCAGGATTCAAGCCCGCGGCGCAGGGTTTCCGGGGCGAAAAGGGGCGCGGGGTCAGTGACGGGTTCCAGCCCCCAGATCAGGGTGGCGTAGTCGGTGGCAACGAAGCCCAAGGGTGCAAGGCCCTGATCCTCCATCTGTTTTGTTATCAAAAGGCCGAGGGTTTGCTGCGCGTTTCGGCCTGCGAAACCGTAGATGCACAGATGTTCACGGCCGTCGTGGGGGAAGCTTTCCAAGAGCAGACAGTCGCGGGTGGGCAGGCGACTGGTGGCGCGTTGCAGGGCCAACCATTCGGCGGTGTGAGGGGGGAGGTCGGGCCACGTGTCTTGCCGGAAAATCTGCAGGATCCGGTCGGTGAGGACGGTGGAAGTGGCGAATTTAGTGCCGCTGAACACGGCCACTTTGGGATCGCGGCCGGGGGTTCGGGTGACCTCAACCGTCATTTCGCGCAAGCATTCGTAGCGGACGATTTCGCCGCCGATCAGGAACGTGTCGCCGGGGGTAAGAGAGGCGGCGAAGGTTTCTTCCACCTCGCCAAGGGGTTGGCCGCCAAAGCGACCCTTGATGCGGACCTTCAGGGTTTCAATGTCGATGATGGTGCCGAGGTTCTGGCGGATGATGGCGGCGGTGCGGGGATCGCGCAGGTGCCAGAGGCCGTTTGTTTGTTTCAGCCGCTGCCAACGGTCGTAGGCCCTTAGCGCATAGCCGCCTGTGGCCACAAAATCCAGTGTGGCGTCAAAGTCGGGCCGCTGGATGGTGTGGTAGGGCCCGGCAGTGAGGATTTCGTCATATAGCGCGTCGGCAGCGAAGGGGCCCGCGCAGGCGGTCAGCAGGATGTGCTGGCAGAGGACGTCGCGGGGGCCGGGGCCGCGGGGGTCGCCGTCCAGCGTGTGGGCGTGAACGGCGTCCAGGGCGGCTTTGCATTCGACGACCTCAAAGCGATTGGCGGGGACCAAAAGCGCCTTGGAGGGGGCAAAGTAGCGGTGGTTGGCGCGGCCGATCCGTTGCACCAGGCGTTTGACGTTTTTGGGTGCGCCGACCTGAATGACCAGATCGACATCTCCCCAGTCGATCCCGAGATCAAGCGAGCCGGTGCAGACCACGGCGCGCAGAGTTCCGGCGACCATTGCAGCCTCAACCCGTTCGCGCTGTTCGCGCGAGAGCGAGCCGTGGTGGATGCCGATGGGCAGGCTGTCATCGTTGGCCAACCACAAATGGTGAAAGAACAATTCCGCCTGTGCACGCGTGTTGTGAAAGACAAGTGTGGTGCGATGAACTTTGATTTGATTGAGGATTTCAGGGATCGCGTAGCGGCCACCGCCGCCGGTCCAGGGCGGCGGCTGAGGTGTGGACAGCATGGAAATGTCAGGATCAGGCCCGGGGTCGGCTGCCAGGATTTCCGTTTGGGGTGAGAGGAACCGGGCCAGCGCGGGGGGGTCTTCAACGGTGGCGGAAAGGCCGACGCGGCGGAGATTGGGGGCCAGGATCTGCAATCGGGCGAGCAGGAGAGTGAGTTGGTCGCCACGTTTGCTTTCGGCCAGAGCGTGGAGTTCGTCGATGATGACGCGCTGGAGGCTTCCGAATAATTTGTTGGACTCTTTATAGCTTAGCAGGAGGGCCAGGCTTTCCGGGGTGGTCAGCAGGATATGCGGCGGATCGACGCGTTGGCGTTTGCGGACAGTCTGGGTGGTGTCGCCGGTGCGATCCTCGACCCGAATGTTCAGGCCAGCGCCCTCAATCGGCGTGCGCAGGTTGCGGCGGATGTCGGCGGTGAGGGCCTTGAGCGGCGAGATATAGAGCGTGTGCAGACCGGGGGGCGGAGTTGCGCCAAGTTCTGAGAGGGTTGGCAGGAATCCGGCAAGGGTTTTGCCGCCGCCCGTGGGCGCGATCAGAAGAGTGGCGGGGGCATCGGCGCGGGCCAGCATGTCGGTTTGGTGGGGGTGGAGCGACCAGCCCTTGGCGGTGAACCAGCTTTGCAGGGGGGCGGAGAGGTGTTGCATAGGGCGAGGGTAGGTGCGCGGCCCGCGACGTCAACCGGGGCTGGCGCATGGTGGGTGAATTTGTTGGATATATAGAATATCAAGTGCTGCAACCCATTCGGCAAACATACCGCATCGGATCTGGCGGGGGTGGGGTCAGCCTTGGCAACGAATCGCTGGCCTCTGGCGGCAAAGCCGGGGGTTTCACACCCCCGGACCCCCGTGGAATATTTCTGCCAAGATGAAGGCAGAAGCGGGCGGTGATGTGGTCTGGGGGCTTGCAGGGCGGGCTTTCGGGGCCTAATCGGGGATCATGAGATTACTTTTCCTGGGCGATGTGATGGGCAAGGCGGGGCGCAAGGCGGTGGCCGAGCGTTTGCCGGGTTTGCGCGCGGAGTGGGGTCTGGATTTCGTCGTGGTCAATGGCGAGAATGCGACCGGCGGCATGGGGCTGTCGGCCGAACATGCCAGGGGTCTGTTGGCGGCGGGTGCCGATGTGGTGACGCTGGGCGACCATGCCTTTGACCAAAAGGATATTATCCCGTTATTGGAGGCCGAGCCGCGGGTGTTGCGGCCGGTGAACTATTCCAAACTGGCCCCGGGGCATGGCGCTCGGGTTTATGAGGCGGGCGATGGGCGGCGGGTGCTGGTGGCGCAGGTGCTGGGGCGCGTCTTCATGAAGCAGCCGTTCGATGACCCGTTCAGCGCGATTGAGCCGGTGTTGAAGACGCATCGGTTGGGGGCATCTGTTCAGGCGGTGATTGTCGATATGCATGCCGAGGCCACATCCGAAAAGATGGGCATGGGGCATTGGTGTGACGGGCAGGCCAGTCTGGTGGTGGGCACGCATACCCATGTGCCAACCGGCGATGCGCAGATCCTGAAGGGCGGCACGGCCTATCTGACCGACGCGGGAATGTGCGGCGATTATGACAGCGTCATCGGCATGGAAAAGCTGGAGCCGATGCGGCGGTTCGTGACCGGCATGGCCAAGGCGCGGTTTGAACCCGCCGGCGGCGAAGCGACGCTGTCTGGGGTTTATGTCGAGACCGATGACAAGACCGGGCTGGCGCTGCGCGTGGTCATGGTGCGGCTGGGCGGGCGGCTGCAGGCGTCACATCCTTGAGCGCGCGATGGTCGCTGGTGGCGAGCCTGCTGTTGGGCGGGCTGACGATTGTGCGCAGGCGGCGGGTTTCCATGACGGAACCGGCGCTGCGGTTCTATGGGGTCGTGGCGTTTCTGGGCCCGCTGATCCCGAACATGACCTTCTACATCCCAATCAAGCATCTGTCGGCGGGGGCGATGTCGATCATCATATCGCTGGTGCCGATTCTGGTGGCGCTGGGGATGGACCGGTTCCCGCCGCTGGTCTGGCTGGCACTTGTGGTGATGCTGGCGGGTGTGGCATTGGTTCAACCGAAGGGCGCCGCAGAAGCACCCCGCAAGATGGAGGGGCTGGATGTTCGGGTTTGCAATACCGGCTGATATTATGCCTTGGGTGGCGTTGGCCATTCTGGTGGGAATGTTCGTGCTGTTCGTGGCCGAGGTCATGCCGGTCGAAGTGACGGCGATTGGCGGGGCCGCCGTGATGCTGGCGCTGGGGATCCTGCCTGTCGGCGCGGCGTCCGATGTGCTGGCGAACCCCGCACCCTGGACCATTGCGCTGATGTTTCTGGTGATGGGCGGCATGGTACGCACCGGCGCTGTCGAGGCGGTGATCGGGCTGGCGGAACGTCATGTCGGCAACCGGCCAAAGCTGACGCTGTTGGTGCTGTTTGGCTTTGTGGGCGTGGCCTCGGCCTTCATGAACAACACGCCCTTGGTGGCGGTGATGATTCCGGTGGTGATCCAGATGGCGATCAAGATTGGTGCCGCCCCATCCAAACTGTTGATTCCGCTAAGTTACATGACCGTGCTGGGCGGCATGATCACGCTGATTGGCACCTCGACCAATATCCTGGTCGATGGGGTGGCGGCAAAGGCGGGGATCAAGCATTTCAGCCTGTTCGAGATAGCCCCCTTGGGAATTGCGGTCTTCATCACGGGTGGGTTGTTTCTGGCGCTGGTGGGGCGGCGGCTGTTGCCGAACCGGCAGTCGATGGGCACGCTGCTAAGCGACCGCAAGAAAATGAAGTATTTCACCGAAGTGTTCATTCCCGAGGGCAGCCCGTTGATCGGGCAGGCGCCGCAGGAGATTGACCTTTTCCGTCGCGACGGGGTGCGGCTGATCGACGTTTTGCGCCGCGATGCCAGTCTGCGGCGCGATCTGGGCCCGGTGCGGCTGGAACCCGGCGACCGGGTGGTTTTGCGCACCGAAATGACGGAACTGTTGGGTCTGCAACAACGCAAGGATCTGCACACGGCGGACAAGCTGTCCAGCGTCAAGACCGAAACGGTTGAGGTGCTGATCGGCCCCGGCTGCCGGATGGAAGGCCAACGGCTGGGCGAGATGCGGTTGCGCCGGCGCTATGGGGTTTATCCGATTGCGGCGCACCGGCGGAACCAGAACATCGGGCGACAGCTGGATGATATCGTGGTGCGGGTGGGCGACACGCTGCTGCTGGAGGGTGCTATCGAAGACATCCAGCGGCTGGCCGCGGATATGGATCTGGTGGACATCAGCCGCCCCTCGATCAAGCCGTTCCGACGGTCGAAGGCTCCGATTGCGCTGGCGGCGCTGGCGGCGCTGGTCGGGCTGGCAGCGTTTGACGTAGCACCGATCCTGCCCTTGGCCCTGTTGGCGGTGGCGGTGATCCTGCTGTCGCAATGTGTGGACAGCGATGAGGCCTTCAGTTTCATCGACGGCCGGCTGCTGGCGATGATCTTTGCCATGCTGGCGGTGGGTCAGGGGCTGGAGAATTCGGGCGCGGTTCAGATGATTGTGAACGCCCTGGCGCCCTTGATGATCGGAATGTCACCGTTTTTTCTGATCCTGACGGTTTATTTCGTCGGGATGACGATGACGGAATTTCTGTCGAACAACGCGGTGGCGGTGATCTATACCCCGATTGCGATAAAGTTGGCGGTGACGCTGGGGCATGATCCACGGCCCTTTGTGGTGGCGGTGATGTTTTCGGCCACACTCGCCTTTGCGACGCCGGTGGGGTATCAGACCAATATGATGGTCTATGGTCCCGGTGGCTATCGGTTCACCGATTTCACCAAGGTTGGCCTGCCGTTGAACCTGTTGATCATGCTGGTGGCCTCGGCCTTGATCCCGATCCTGTGGCCTTTGTGAGGGACGCGATGCGACATCTGATCAAGGCGGCTGCAGCGCTGGCTGTGCTGACGGGCTGTGCGGCGGTGCCGGGCAATCCGCGGCCGCATGAGGTGCGGCTGACCGACCGTGCGCTGGTGCTGGGGCTAACCGATGGCAGCCGCTGCACGGCGGATTGGGCGGCAGCCCCGGTAGGCCGGATGCCGGACTGCGGGCCGGGATACGGATATGCGGTCAAGGTTGAGGACCGCCCCAACGTGCTGCGCCAACTGGCCGAGGGGCTGCTGTTGGCACTGGGCGCGCAAGGCGTGTTGCGGCCAATGGCCGAAGTGGTGATTACCGATCCTGCGGGCGTGGACTATATCTTCACCTCGCCGCAACGCACGAATTAGGGCCCGGTTTTGTCCCGGGGTCGGGGTTGCCAGCCCGCGTCTCGGCGGTGTAGGTGACGCCAGCAACGGAATTCCGAAGGGGTAGGGCCATGGCAGGCCATTCGAAATGGGCGAACATCCAGCACCGCAAGGGCAAGCAGGATGGTATCCGGTCAAAAATGTTCTCGAAACTGTCGAAAGAGATCACCGTGGCCGCCAAGATGGGCGACCCGGATCCCGACAAGAACCCGCGTTTGCGGCTGGCCGTAAAGGCCGCCAAGGCCGTGTCGATGCCCAAGGACGTGATCGACCGCGCCGTCAAGAAATCCCAGATGGGCGATGCGGCCGATTACCATGAGATCCGCTATGAGGGTTATGGCGCGGGCGGAATTGCCATCATCGTCGAAGCGTTGACCGACAACCTGAACCGCACCGCCAGCAATGTGCGCAGCTATTTCTCCAAGGCTGGCGGCAATATGGGGCAGACCGGATCGGTCAGCCACAGCTTTGATCGGGTGGGTGAGATCTCTTATCCCGATACTGCCGGCTCTGCCGATGACGTGATGATGGCCGCGATCGAGGCCGGGGCTGATGACGTCGAATCCGATGACGAGGGCCATTGGGTTTTTTGCAAGCTTGAGGATCTGGCGACGGTGTCGGACGCTATGGAAAAGGCGCTGGGGGAATCGACAACCTCCAAGCTGGTCTGGCGGCCGCAAAGCCGGACCGAAGTGGATCTGGACACGGCACAAAAGCTGATGCGGTTGATCGACCTTCTGGAAGAGGACGACGACGTACAGGAAGTGACGCATAACTTTGACGTCCCTGACGAGGTGGCGGCCCAGCTGTAAAAGTGGCGGGGATGGCTCCGAAATTCGGCACAAGCGGGCTGCGTGGGCTGGTGTCAGAGCTGACCCCGGCGTTGGTCGCCGATTACCTGCGGGCCTTTGTGCGGGCCTGTGACACCGGGACCGGGCTGTTTGTCGGGCGCGATCTGCGCAACTCATCACCGGAACTGGCGGACGTGGTGATTGCGGCGGCGCGGGCAGAAGGGTTGGCCGTCACCGATTGTGGCGCGCTGCCCACCCCGGCACTGGCCTTGGCGGCGCTGACCGCAGGCGCTGCGGCGGTGATGGTGACCGGCAGCCATATCCCGGCCGATCGCAACGGGCTGAAATTCTACACGCCCGCGGGCGAGATCTCCAAAGCGGATGAGGCGGCCATTCTGGCGGGCCTGGGGGCGACATCGGCCGGGCTGTCAGGGCCGCTGCATGCGGGGCAGGCGGCGCTGGCGGACTATGTCGCGCGCTATGTCAGCGCCTATCGCGGTGCTCTGGCCGGGCTGCGGATCGGGGTCTGGCAACAGTCGTCTGTCGCGCGCGATCTCTTGGGTGAGGTGCTGGCGGGCTGCGGGGCCGATGTGGTGCCGCTGGGCCGGTCTGAGGCGTTCATCCCGGTCGACACCGAGGCGGTGCTGCCCGAATGGCGCGCGATGTTCGCGGGTTGGGTGGCGACGCATGGGTTGGACGCGCTGGTGTCAACTGATGGCGACGCGGACCGACCTTTGGTGGTGGATAACGCAGGGGCCGTGGTGCCGGGCGACATCCTTGGCGCGTTGACGGCGCAGGCGCTGGGGGCCGAGCGGGTGGTGACCACCGTTTCGGCCAACACCTGCGTGGATCTTATGGCGCGGTTTTCCGTCACGCGGGTGCGGATCGGATCGCCCTTCGTGATTGCAGGGATGCAGGGCGGTGGACGTGTCGTGGGCTATGAGCCGAATGGCGGCTTTTTGCTGGGCTATGCGGCCGCCGGGCCGGCGGGGCGGCTGCAGCCCCTGATGA
>JBATPI010000060.1:0-16213 GCA_049291415.1 Paracoccaceae bacterium
CCGCCGGGGGCGCGCCCCCGGGACCCCCGGGATATTTGGGCCAAGATGAAAGGGCAAGCCGGACTGTGGATAGGGTCAGGCTTCGGGCGGCTGTCGCCGACCGCTTTGCACGCGACCGGCGGCAGGCACCCGGGCGCGCTCAGGCGCCTTCAAAGACCAAAGGTTTGACCTGCAGGAACAGGCCGGTCGCTTTCAAGGTCTGCACCACTTTGGGATCAATCGCCTGATCCAGATACAAAAGCGCAATCGCCTCTTGCCCGACGCCCGACCGGCCCAGGGTAAAGTTGGCGATGTTGACGCTGCTCTCGCCCAGGGTCATGCCCAGAAGGCCGATAATACCGGGCACATCCTCATTGGTTGTATACAGCATATGCTCGCCCACTTCGGCGTCGATATTGATGCCCTTGATCTGAATAAAGCGCGGCTTGCCGTCGGAAAAACAGGTGCCGGCGATGGATCGCTCGCGTTTGTCGGTCACCATGGTGACCTTGATGTAGGCGTCGAACACCCCAGTCTTGTCCTGCCGGGTGGTCGAGATCTGGATGCCCTTGTCCTTGGCAACAATGGGCGCCGAGACCAGGTTCACATCAGGATTCTGCGCGCGCAGCACGCCCGCGATAACCGATTGGTTCAGCGCAGCCACGTTCATCTCGGCGACCTTGCCGTCATAGAGGATGTTGAGCGCCTTGATCGGCTCATCCGTCATCTGGCCGATGAAGGCACCCAGATGGCTGGCGAGTTTCAACCAGGGGCCCATCACGGCGGCCTCTTCGGCAGTGACATTGGGCATGTTCAATGCGTTCTGCACCGCACCGGTCAAGAGGTAGTCCGACATCTGCTCGGCCACTTGCAGGGCGACGTTTTCCTGCGCTTCGGTGGTGGCAGCCCCCAAATGCGGGGTGCAGACGACATTGGGGTGGTTGAAAAGGGGGTTGTCGGTGGCAGGCTCCACCTCAAACACATCCAGCGCAGCGCCGGCCACATGGCCGGAATCCAGCGCATCGCGCAGGGCGGCCTCGTCGATCAGACCACCTCGGGCGCAGTTGATGATGCGCACGCCTTTTTTCGTTTTGGCCAGATTTTCGCGGCCCAGGATGTTACGGGTCTTGTCAGTCAGGGGCACATGCAGGGTGATGAAGTCGGCGCGGGCCAGCAACTCATTCAGCTCGACCTTGGTGACGCCCATGGCCTTGGCGCGTTCCTCGGACAGGAAGGGGTCATAAGCGATGACCTTCATGTGCAGTCCGATCGCCCGGTCGCAAACGATACCGCCGATATTGCCAGCACCGATCACGCCAAGGGTCTTGTTGAACAACTCAACCCCCATGAAGCGCGACTTTTCCCATTTTCCGGCATGGGTGCTGACGTTGGCTTCGGGCAATTGGCGGGCCACGGCGAACATCATCGCGATGGCGTGTTCGGCCGTGGTGATTGAGTTTCCAAAGGGCGTGTTCATCACGATGACGCCCTTTTTGGACGCGGCGGGGATGTCGACGTTGTCAACGCCGATCCCGGCGCGGCCGATGACCTTCAGGTTGGTCGCCTGTGCCAACAGCTTGTCAGTCACCTTGGTGGCAGAGCGGATGGCAAGGCCGTCATACTGGCCGATGGCGGCCAGCAGGGCGTCTTTGTCCTTACCCAGTTTTGGCAGGTAATCCACCTCAACGCCGCGGTCGCGGAAGATCTGGACGGCGGTTTCGGAAAGCTCATCGGATACGAGAACGCGGGGCGCCATGGGCGGTCCTTTCTTGGCGGGAGGATGGGCGCATCGCCCATCCTACAAGATGTCAGGGGGTAGGATGGGCGATGCGCCCATCCCCGGTCATGCAGGCACGGATTGCGCGGCGATCTCGGCGTGAAAGGCCCAGTCGATCCAGGGCATCAGGGCGGCCACATCGGCGGTTTCCACGGTACTGCCGCACCAGATGCGCAGGCCGGGGGGGGCATCACGATAAGCCCCCAGATCAAAGCCAACGCCCGCCGTTTCCAGCCGCTTGGCGATGGCCTTGGCAAAGGCAGCACCATCGGCAATCCGCGGGTCAGTGAACCGCAGGCAGACGCTGGTGGTTGAAGCAGTGGCGGGATCCGTCGCCAGATTGGCGATCCAGTCGCGGCTGGCGCAAAACTTCCACACGGCCTGCGCATTTGCATCTGCCCGCGAGATCAGGCCTTTCAGCCCGCCCACCGATTTCGCCCATTTCAGCGCGACCAGATAATCTTCCACCGCCAACATGGACGGCGTGTTGATCGTCTCGCCCTGGAAAATCCCCTCGTTCAACTTGCCCTTGGCGGTCAGCCGGAAAATCTTGGGCAAGGGCCATCGTGGCGTGTAAGTCTCCAGCCGTTCAACCGCGCGGGGCGACAGGATCAGCATGCCATGCGCGCCCTCTCCGCCCAGCACTTTTTGCCAGCTGAAAGTCACCACATCCAGCCTGTCCCACGGCAGATCCATGGCAAAGGCGGCACTGGTGGCGTCACAGATCGTCAGGCCCTGACGGTCAGCCGGGATCGCCCCACCATCGGGCAGGCGCACGCCGCTGGTGGTGCCGTTCCAGGTGAAAACCACGTCAGCGTTGAAATCCACCGATGCGAAATCGACAATCTGCCCGTAGGGCGCGATCTTGACCTTTGCGTCCAGCTTCAGCTGCTTGACCACATCGGTCACCCAGCCTTCGCCAAAGCTCTCCCAGGCCAGAACCTCTACCGGGCGCGCGCCCAGCAGTGACCACATCGCCATCTCCATCGCCCCGGTGTCCGAGGCCGGGACGATCCCGATCCGGTAGCCCTCTGGCATGCCCAGAATCTGCCGCGTCAGGTCGATGGCTTCTTTCAGCTTGGCCTTGCCAACAGCCGCCCGATGCGACCGGCCCAACGGGGCATCAGCCAGCATATTCAGCGAAAATTGGGGGATTTTGGCACAGGGGCCCGAGGAAAAACGCGGGTTTGCCGGCCGCGATGCCGGTGTCGCAATCTCTGTCATGGTAGCCTTCCAGCTAAAGGCCCCTCGTTGGGGAGGGGTGGCCCACTGACGGGGATAAAGCGCCGCCCGGGCTGGCACAAGCCGGAAAATCGCGGTAAAGCGCCGCATCGTCGTGCAAAAGCGACCCGCACGTTCCCTATCGGAAACATCACCCGCATGTTCATAGCCACCTTGTTGACCAATCCCGCCACCCCGGTGCTGGACCGCGCCACTGTGGAAGCGCTGCGCAATGCCTGGGGTGGTGGCGAGGCACGTTGGCTGGATCCGGGCGTGGCGGCCGAATTCCCGCTGCCCAAGCTGCCGGAAAACCGCTGGCAGGTCTGGCAGGACTTGCAGGCCCTTTCGGTCGATCTGATCGTGCAACCCGACGCTGATCGCAAAAAGCGCCTGCTGATTGCCGATATGGACAGCACCATGATCTGCCAGGAATGCATTGATGAGTTGGCTGATGAGGCCGGCGTGGGCGCCCATGTCGCCGGCATCACCGCCCGCGCAATGAACGGAGAGCTGGAGTTTGACTTCGCGCTACGCGAACGGGTTGCCCTTCTGAACGGGCTGCCCGAGCGGGTCATTGCCCACGTGATCCGCGACCGCATCACCTTGATGCCGGGGGGGCCGGTTCTTCTGGCCACAATGCGGGCAAATGGGGCTTATACTGCGCTGGTATCCGGCGGGTTCACCAGCTTTACCGGGCCGATTGCCGCGGGGCTGGGATTTGATGAGAATCGGGCCAATATACTGCTGACAGCTGACGGCCACCTGACCGGTCAGGTGGCCGAGCCGATCCTGGGAAAAGAGGCCAAACTGCTGGCGCTGCGCGAGATCACCGCGCGGCTGGGCCTGACACCCGCTGATGCCCTTGCAGTGGGCGATGGCGCGAATGATCTGCCGATGCTGCTGGCCGCCGGAACAGGGGTTGCCCTGCATGCCAAGCCCCACGTTCAGGCCCAGTGTGATATTCGCGTGAACCATGGCGATCTGACCGCCCTGTTGTATCTGCAAGGCTACAGCCGTGATGACTTTGCCCCCTGCTGATCCGCCCGGCAAAGCCACCGTTGGCAATGGCCATTTCCCACGCCGGCAGGAGTCGTGAATTATCCACGCCGCCGCGCGCGACAGCGCCGCCGAAGGGGCCCTCAATGGGCGCCAAGGTGGCTCCCCCTTGCCGCATTGGGGAAGAAAAGCGACAAGCCTGACCATGTTTGAAATCGCCACACATCTTGCGCTGATCCTGATTCTCGCCGCGTTTTTGGCGGGCTTTGTCGATGCTATTGCGGGCGGCGGCGGGTTGATCACCGTGCCGGTTCTCTTGCTGTGCGGAGCCAGCCCTGTCACCGCGCTGGCGACGAACAAGCTGCAAGGCTGCTTTGGCTCCGCCACCGCAGCGCTGTCCTATGCTCGGGCGGGGCATGTGCGGCTGCACGATCAGTTGCCGATGGCGCTGATCGCGGCGCTGGCAGGGGCTGGCGGCGCGATGGTGGCGCACCTGATCCCGGCCGAGGTTTTGCGCATCATCATGCCCGTCGTCCTGATCGGCATCGCTGCCTTTTTCGCCTTTCGCAAAAGCCTGTCTGATCAGGATCGCGCCCGGCGCCTTGGCCCGGGCATGTTCGCCGTGGCCGTAGTGCCGCTGATTGCCGCCTATGACGGGTTTTTCGGGCCGGGAACGGGCAGTTTTTACATGATGGGGTTTGTGCTGCTGGCGGGCTATGGCGTGCTGAAAGCCACGGCACATACCAAGCTGCTGAACTTTGCCTCGAACTTCGGCTCGCTATTGGTCTTTGTGTTTTCCGGGGCTACCTGGTGGATGGTGGGGCTGGCCATGGGCGTGGCCCAAGCGGCAGGCGCGGCGGTGGGCGCGCGGGTGGCAATGCGGGTGGGGGCGGGGCTGATCCGACCCTTGCTGGTGGTCACCTCAACCGCCATGGCGCTGCGGTTGATCTGGCAGGCGCTGGGCTAGATCCAAAGGAAACGCCGCGGTCAGGTTACCCTGCCGCGGCGTGGTGCTGTTCAAAGACAGATCAGGCTTTCGGACGCTTTGGCGGGACGAACCGCTTTGAGGTGTCGCGTGCGTCGCCCTTTGGTGCAGCCGGTTTTCCACCGGGTTTTACCCGCGCAAAGGGTTTGGCACCCTTCGGGGCATAGGGCTTTTTATCCCCATCCGCCGACTTGCCGACCCCGGTGCGCGCGCCTGCAGGCTTGGGTCCGCGCTTGTCGGCGGCACCTTCACGCTTGGCATAGGGGCGGGCATCATCGCCCTTTGCGGCCCAGGGTTTGCGCGCCTCACCAGCCTCACCGCGCGGGGCGGGTTTGCCCTCGGCGCTGTGGGATTTATACGCCGTGGCGCGGGCCGGGCGATCATCGCTGCCATGCGATTTATAGCCGCCCGCCTTTGGCGCAGGCTTACCTGCCGGGGCAGGCCCGCGACCAGCGCGGTCATCGGGTGTCCAGCGCGGCTTTTTGGCGCCGTCACCATAGGGCGAGGGATCGTCGCGGCGGGCATAGGGTTTGCGCTCAGCATCCGCTGCCTTGGGCGCATAGGGTTTGCTTTCACGCGGGGTATAGGGCTTGCGCGGTCCGTCCTCACGCGGAGCGTAGGGTTTACGCTCTGCATCGTCCTTGCGGGCATAGGGTTTGCGCTCGGTTGCCACTTCGCGCGGCGGGGCCGTGCGGGCGGGTTCAACCGGGGCGTCACCCTCTTCGACGATGCGCGCAGGTTTCGGCTGGTAGGGGGCCTTTTCCTCACGGCGCGGAGCGGGGGAGCGGCCTTCGGGCTTGCCGGTGGCACGCGGCGCAGGGCGGGCCATTTCCGGCTCTCCGGCCATCCGTTCCATCGCCAGACCCTGATCAATCTCCAGGCTTTGGCCAAACCGCGCCTCATGGGCTGCGGCGATCTGCACATAGGTCACGTCCTGCTGCACGCGGATCGCACCGATCCCGTCTTTCGAGATCCCCCCGGCATCACAGATCTTCGGCAACAGCCAGCGCGCCTCGGCCCGGCCGGTATGGCCGACCGACAGGCTGAACCAGACCGACGGGCCGAATTCGTTGCGGTCGCGCGGCGGCAGGGCGGCCGGCGGCGGTAGGCTGTCGGACAGCACCTCTGGGGCCGAGCGGCCCTGACGCCACAGGCGGATGAAGGCGGCGGCGACATTGTCAGGGCCCCAGCGGTCCAGAAGAACGGTGGCCATCTCAGCCTCTTCGCCCGGTGCGGCGGCCAAGGCGGGATGTTCCACCACGCGCTGGTCTTCACGGCCCTGCACGTCTTCGGCCGACGGGGCCTTGCCCCAATGCGCCTCAACCTTGGCGCCCTGCAGCAAACGCTGCGCCTTGCGCGCCTCGGCCGGTGGCACCACCAGCACCGAGGTGCCCTTTTTGCCCGCCCGGCCCGTCCGTCCCGAGCGGTGCAACAGCACTTCGGAGTTCGACGGAAGATCCGCGTGGATCACCAACTCCAACCCCGGCAAATCGATGCCGCGTGCCGCCACATCCGTCGCGATACAGACCCGCGCCCGTCCGTCGCGCAGCGCCTGCAGCGCATGCATCCGTTCCTGCTGGCTAAGCTCTCCCGACAGCGCCACGGCCTGAAAGCCCCGGTTGATCATCCGCGCAAACAGGTGGTTCACATTGGCCCGCGTCTTGCAAAAAACGATGGCGGCAGGGGATTCATGGAACCGCAGCACGTTGAAAATCGCGTGTTCCTTGTCGCGCGCCTGCACCGACAGCGCCTCATAGGCGATGTCGGCATGCTGCCGCGCCTCACCCGCCACGACCACCCGCAGGGCGTTGCGCTGGAAGGTGCGGGCCAGCTTTTCGATTTCTTTTGGCACGGTGGCCGAGAACATCAGCGTGCGGCGGTCTTCGGGGGCCGAGCCCAGAATGAACTCAAGATCCTCGGAAAAGCCCAGGTCCAGCATCTCGTCAGCTTCGTCCAGCACGATGGCGGCGGCTTCCGACAGATCAAGGCTGCCGCGCTCGATATGGTCGCGCAAGCGGCCGGGTGTGCCCACAACGATATGCGCGCCACGGTCCAGCGCGCGTTTTTCAGTGCGGTAATCCATGCCGCCCACACAGGTCGCCAGCTGCGCGCCGGTCTGACCGTACAGCCATTCAAACTCGCGGTGCACCTGCTGCGCCAATTCGCGCGTTGGCGCCACGACCAGCGCCAGCGGCTTGTCCGCAGGCATCAGGCGGTTGACGCTGCCCAACACTTCGGGCGCAATCGCCAGGCCAAACGCCACGGTCTTGCCGCTGCCGGTCTGCGCGGAAACCAACAGGTCACGCGCCGCCATCTCATCTTTCAGCACTGCTTCCTGAACAGGTGTAAGCTGCGCATAGCCCTTTTCAACCAAAGCCGCTTTCAGCGGCCCGGCGATTGCCAGATCGTCCATTTTATTTCCTGACCGGGGTCCATGCCCCGTATGAAGCCACATTCAAGGCCTCATCACCCCCACCGCACCCCTCCCATTGGGCGCGGCATGGGAATCCTCAGGCCAGCGGCGCACCTACACGGATTCGGGGTGGATGTATAGCCTTTGCCCCCGGATCACAGTGTCCGGGGCATAATGCTTTGCGGCGCAAGGCCGGGGCAGCTATCAATGCGCCATCATGCCCGCCTTGTGCCGCGATTGCCTGACCCGTTTCCAGACCGGCCCGCGGTGCCCCGCCTGCCGGTCGCCGCGCATCATTGCGCATGAGGAACTGGACAGCCTGACCATCGCCCATATGGATTGCGACGCCTTCTATGCCTCGGTCGAAAAGCGGGATGATCCCAGCTTGCGCGATCATCCGTTGATCGTGGGCGGGGGCACGCGGGGGGTGGTTTCAACCTGCTGTTACCTTGCCCGAATCAAGGGCGTGCGCTCGGCTATGCCGATGTTTCAGGCGCTGAAACTGTGCCCCAATGCGAAAGTTGTGCCCCCGCGCATGGCCGCCTATGTCGAGGTCAGCCGCCAGATCCGCGCCATGATGGAACACCTGACGCCGTCGATTGAGCCCTTGTCGCTGGATGAGGCGTTTCTGGATCTGACCGGGACTGAACGGCTGCATGGCGCGCCGGCTGCGGTGATGCTGGCCCGGCTGACCCGGCGGATGGAGGTAGAGCTGGGCGTGACCGGATCAGTCGGGTTGTCACATAACAAGTTTCTGGCGAAGATCGCCTCTGATCTGGACAAGCCGCGCGGGTTTTCCGTGATCGGCCGGGCCGAGACTGCTGATTTCCTGCGTGGCCAGCCCGTGAGGATCATCTGGGGCGTTGGCACGGCAACGCAGGCGGCCTTGGAAAAGGCCGGTATCCGCAGCATTGCCGATATCCTGCGCTGGGACCGCGCCGATCTGACCGCCCGCTTTGGCCAGATGGGGGACCGGCTGTGGCATCTGGCGCGCGGACAGGATCACCGCCGCGTCACCCGAAATGAGCCGGTAAAGTCGATCAGCAAGGAAACCACCTTTGCCGAAGACACGGCCAACCCTGATATTCTGGACGGCCATATCTGGCGGCTGGCCGAACAGGTGGCAGATCGCGCCAAGGCCAAGGATCTGGCGGGCCGCACCGTTACGCTGAAACTGAAGCGGGGCGATTTCCAGCAGATCACCCGCCGCCAATCGCTGTCTGATCCGACGCAGCTGGCTGACCGCATCTACAATGCTGCTCGGGCGCTGTTTGATCACGTGGGTCCGGCGGGGGCGTTTCGACTGATCGGGGTGGGGATTTCCGACCTGACCGCGGCGGATCAGGCTGACATTTCGGCCGACCTCCTTGACCCCGGCGCCGCAAAACGTGCGGCGGCCGAGCGCGCGGCGGATGGAATCCGCGCCCGCTTTGGCCCAGCCGCGATCATCAAGGGGCGTGCGCTGCGCTGACTATTCCGCTGCCAAGGGCAATTCGCGGCGCATCGAGTGACAGATGTCGTCCACAATGCCGGCAATCACCCCGCGAAACGCGGCAAAGCCGGGCAACGGCTCGATTCGCCCCTCATCCATGTACAGCGCCCGGTCGATCTCGATCTGGATTACATGCGTGCGCCGCGACGGGCGACCATAGGCCTGCGCGATATAGGCGCCAGCAAAGGGTGAATTGCGCGCCACCCGCAGGCCGCTGGCGGCAAAGGCCGCTTCGACCTGATCCATCACATCGCGCCCGGCAGCAGCGCCGAATCGGTCCCCCAGGACCACGTCAGGACGCAGGTGACCGGGGCGGGCATGCGCTTCGATCGCCTCATGCGGCATCGAGTGGCAGTCGATCAGAACCACTTCGCCAAAGCGCTGATGGGTGGATTCGACCAGATCGCGCAGGGCGTTGTGATAGGGGTGCCAGCAGGTGCGGATCCGCTCTTCCGCTACGGCCAGGGGCAACTTGCCGGTATAGATCGCCCGCCCCGCGGCCACGACGCGGGGAATCACACCCAAGCCCGAAGAGATGCGCGGATTATGGGCCGGACGGGCGATTCCCTCGATGATTGCCGGATCCAGCTCATCCGCCGCGCGGTTCAGATCTACATAGGCGCGCGGAACCTTGGCTGCCAGCAAGGGCGCGCCCAGTTGCGGGGCCACGTCAAAGAGCTGATCGACAAAGGCATCTTCCGACGACCGGATCGCCATTTTGTCCAACGCACTGCGCAGCAACAGTTCAGCAGGATACTGCGACCCGGAATGGGGTGAGGAAAAGACCACGGGCGTGGTCTGCCGGACCGGCTGGTATAGCGAATAGACCTCTGACAACATGGACCCTTGCGACTGCACGACGCTGCGTTGCCAATTGGTATAGCGTCAATTTCCCGAAATCCAAAACCCCTTGCGGGCGATGAAACGGTTGGATATAGACCCCCACACACCGACGCGGTTTGCCCCGCGTCCTTTTCGTTTTGGCGAAAAGACAGGGGCAGCCGATCCGGCAGCGTGGGCGGTTAGCTCAGCGGTAGAGCACTACGTTGACATCGTAGTGGCCACTGGTTCGATCCCAGTACCGCCCACCATTCACCGTTTCCCGGTTGGGAAACATGGGTTTCATCTGGCGCGGTTGCGCCGCGTATGGGAGAGACGACCATGAAGGTTGCCAACTCGCTCCGCTCGCTGAAGACGCGTCACCGCGATTGCCAGGTCGTGCGCCGTAAAGGCCGCGTCTATGTGATCAACAAGACGCAAAAGCGCTACAAAGCCCGTCAGGGCTGATCTGCGCCTTCGGTCTGTCGGACTACCAAAGGGCCGCCCATGGGAAACCGGGGCGGCCTTTTCTTGGCTTTTGCGGGTCATGCCCCGGGTTGCGCGGTTTTCGTTTACAGCCCCCTAGCATGATTCTAGGATGACCGCCCCTGATCCGGAGGTTGCCATGCCGCTGCCCCTTGCCCCTCTCTTGCCGCTGATGCTGCGCCTTGGTGCTGTGGCAACGGCGGGTTATGCCGCCTCTCGCTGGGTGGCTGCGCGCCACCATCCGGGCCGCACCGATCAGCGCGCCGAAGATGCGCTGGATGATCTGGGCGAGGGCCTCAGCCTGCATCGGCCCGCCGACCGCGCAGATGATCGCCAGACCAACGCCGCCGCACGCCTGTGCCGCACCGTGCGGTTTCGTGGCCGCACATGGGACATCGACGCCGGGTTGATGGCCCGCCTGCGCATTCGAGAAAGCGGGAAATGAAGTTATACCACTCAGCCACCTCACCCTATGTGCGCAAGGTGATGATCTTGATCCATGAAGCCGCAATTGCGGGGATCGAGCTGGCTCCCGTGGCGGGCCATGCGCTGGCGCCCGGGTCGATGCCGGTGGACCAGAACCCCTTGGGCAAGATCCCGGCGCTGGTGCTGGACGACGGGCGCGCGATCCATGACAGCCGGGTGATCTGCCGCTATCTGGATGCCCATGCCGGGGCGGGTTTCTATCCGTCGGGCGAAGGTCTGTGGGACAGCCTGACGCTGGAATCGATGGCCGACGGCATGTTGGATGCCGCGGTGCTGATGGTCTATGAGGCCCGGCTGCGCCCCGAGGCGCTGCAATTCGCCCCTTGGGTCGAAGGTCAGTGGTCCAAGATCGACCGGTCCTTGCAGGCTGTGGAAGAGCGGTGGCTGCCGCATCTGTCCGGTCCCCTGGATATTGGCCAGATCGCGCTGGCGGCCGCGCTGGGCTATCTGGAGTTTCGCCATTCAGGGCGCAACTGGGCGCTGAATCGTCCCGGTCTGGCGGCCTGGTGGCAGGCGTTTTCGGCCCGCCCGTCGGTGGCCGCCACTGTGCCTGTCGGCTAAAGCCGCGCCCGATCTGCAACAGGGGGCTCCATATGGGGACTGTTGCGCAATAATTCCATGCCTGCGCGGCTTTGTCCGCTGGACGACAGGGCCTGCCTTGGCTAAAAGCGCGACCGGCAGGGTGACGGGCGACCGGGGCCCCCATTTTTTATAAGCCGCACCCGACGCGGCCGCGCAAGGGAGAGGAACTCGTGTCCCACGCAGAAGCTGACGCAGGCAACCGCCGTGATTTCCTGTATTATGCCACCGCTGGCGCCGGCGTTGTCGCCACTGGCGCCGCCGTCTGGCCACTGGTCAACCAGATGAACCCGTCTGCGGATACCCGCGCGATGGCGTCAATCTATGTCGACATCTCGGGTGTCGAGGTTGGCACCCAGTTGACGGTCAAATGGCGCGGCAAGCCGGTCTTTGTCCGGCGTCGCACCGAAGAAGAGATCACCGCAGGTCGCGCCGTCGATCTGGCCAAGCTGATCGACAACAAATCCGAAAACGCCAACAAGCCTGAGGCCGATGCCAGCGATGCCAACCGCGCGATGGACGAAGCCGGCGAATGGCTGGTGATGATCGGCGTCTGCACCCACCTGGGTTGCGTGCCGATCGGCAATGGCGCGGGCGAGTTTGGCGGCTGGTTCTGCCCCTGCCACGGGTCCCATTACGACACCGCCGGCCGTATCCGCAAAGGACCTGCACCGCGCAACCTGGACATTCCGTTGGTGGCATTCACCGACGAAGCCAAGACCACAATCCTGCTGGGCTGAGGAACAAACACATGGCTGGAATTCCCCACGACCATTACGAGCCCACCACGGGCGCCGAAAAATGGCTGCACAAGCGGCTGCCCATCGTCGGGCTGCTGTACGACACGCTGATGATCCCCACGCCCCGCAACCTGAACTGGATGTGGATCTGGGGCATCGTTCTGGCCTTCTGTCTGGTGCTGCAAATCGCCACCGGCATCGTGCTGGCCATGCATTACACGCCCCACGTCGATATGGCCTTTGCCAGCGTTGAGCATATCATGCGCGACGTGAACGGCGGCCACATGCTGCGCTATCTGCATGCCAATGGCGGCTCGCTGTTCTTCTTTGCAGTCTATATGCACATCTTCCGCGGCCTCTACTACGGCAGCTACAAAGCCCCGCGCGAGGTGACCTGGATCATCGGCATGATCATCTACTTGTGCATGATGGGCACCGCCTTCATGGGCTATGTTCTGCCCTGGGGTCAGATGTCGTTCTGGGGTGCCACGGTGATCACCGGCCTCTTCGGCGCCATCCCCGGCGTTGGCCCGACCATCCAGGAATGGCTGTTGGGCGGACCAGCGGTTGATAACGCCACCCTGAACCGTTTCTTCAGCCTGCATTACCTTCTGCCCTTCGTGATCGCAGCCCTGGTTGCGGTGCATATCTGGGCCTTCCACACCACCGGCAACAGCAACCCCACGGGTGTTGAAGTGCGCCGCGGGTCAAAGGAAGAGGCCGCGAAAGATACCGTGCCGTTCTGGCCCTACTTCGTCATCAAGGATCTGTTCGCTCTGGCAGTGATCCTGGCGGTGTTCTTTGCGGTGGTCGGCTTTATGCCCAACTACCTGGGCCACCCCGACAACTACATCGAGGCGAACCCGCTTTCGACGCCCACGCATATCGTGCCGGAATGGTACTTCCTGCCGTTCTACGCCATCCTGCGCGCCTTCACCGCCGATGTCTGGGTGGTGCAATGGGCCCATATGCTGACCTTCGGGATCGTTGATGCCAAGTTCTTTGGTGTGATCGCGATGTTCGGGGCCATTGCAGTCATGGCGCTGGTGCCGTGGCTGGACACCTCATCGGTGCGTTCGGGCCGCTATCGTCCGATGTTCAAATGGTGGTTCGCGCTGCTGTGCATCGACTTTGTCGTGCTGATGTGGTGCGGCTCTATGCCTGCCGAGGAGCCCTATGCCACGATCTCGCTGATCGCCTCGGCCTATTGGTTCGCCTACTTCCTGATCATCCTGCCGCTGCTGGGCGTTATCGAAAAGCCGCTGCCGCAACCTGCGACGATCGAAGAAGACTTTAACGCCCACTACGGCGCGAAATCGCATCCGGCCGAGTGAGAAAGGGACTGAGTATGTTCAGAAAAATCGCACTCACCGCCGCCACGGTTCTGACCGTGGCCGCCGGTGCGGCCGGAGCGGAAACCATCCACACCGAGATCGTGGACAAGGCTTTCGCGCATGAAGGTCCGTTCGGCAAGTTTGACCAACACCAGCTGCAGCGCGGGTTGCAGGTGTTTACCGAGGTTTGTTCCAGCTGCCACGGGATGAAGTTTGTCCCGATCCGCACACTGGCCGACCCGGGTGGCCCCGAATTGCCGCCCGAGCAGGTGCGCGCCTATGCGGCCGAGCTTGATGCGGTCGCCCTGCCCGACGGGGAAGAGCGTCCGCGCGAATGGACGGATCACTTCCCCATCCGCGTCGGTGACGGCATGGGGCCGGATCTGTCGCTGATGGCCAAGGCGCGGGCCGGGTTCCACGGGCCCTATGGCTCAGGCGTCAACCAGATGTTTCAGGGCATGGGCGGGCCGGAATACATCTATTCGATGCTGACGCATTTTGAGGAAAACCCCGAATGTGCGCCGGACGGGATTGATGGTTATTACTACAATGCCTCGTTTGGCGCGGGTGGTTTCCCCGATAGCTGCAAGATCTACGAACAGAACGCGGATGGCGAGAATATCGAAGTTGGCCGGATGGTTCCGGGCAGCTGGATCGCCATGCCCGCAGGCCTGCTGGACGATGATTCGGTCGAGTATCAGGACGGCACCGCGGCCACCTTGTCGCAAGAGGCCGAAGATGTGGCCGCCTTCCTGACCTGGGCGGCCGAGCCGCAAATGATGGCGCGCAAGCAGTCAGGCTTTATCGCCGTGACGTTCCTGGTGCTGCTGTCGGTTCTGCTGTTTCTGACCAACAAAAAGATCTGGGCCAAGATCAAGGGCAAGACCTTTACCGCCTGATCTCTTGGTAAAAGCGCTTAAAACTCCGCCCCTGATCCGGGCGGGGTTTTTTCATGTCCGGGTGCCCAGATAAGCGCGCAGACTGGCGGGCGGATCGGCAAACAGCTCTGCCGTCGGCACGGGCGGGTAGGCCAGCCCATCGGCCACCAGCACTGTCTGATCGGCAAAGCGCCGGGCATCCTGCGGGTCATGCGTCACCAGCAGCACTGTGGCACCGGCAGCACTGGCCACCTCATCCAGAAGATCCAGCATTTCGGCCTTCAGCGCGGGGCCCAGCGCAGCAAAGGGTTCATCCAGCAACAGCATCGGGCGGGCTCGCAACAGCGCCCGCGCCAAGGCTGCCCGCGCGATCTGGCCGCCAGACATTTGCGCCGGTCTGCGCGCGCCCAGATCTGCCAGACCTACACGGGTCAGAACGTCTTCGACCTGCGCCAGTTGGCCCGTCGACAGACGCAGGTCGGGGCGCAGGCCCATCCCGGTATTCTCCGCCAACGTCAGGTGGGGAAACAGGTTCTGGTCCTGAAACAGCATGGTCAGCGGTCGATCCCCCGGCGCCAGAAACGTCAGATCCCGACCCTGCCACAGAATGCGCCCCCGGGTCGGGGCAAAGTAGCCCGCGATCGCCGCCAGCAGGCTGGATTTCCCCGCCCCTGACGGCCCGATCAGCGCCACTCGCGCACCTGCGGCCACCTGCCAATCGGCCCGCAGCACAAAGTCATCCTGCGTCAGCACCACGTTATCCAGCGTCAGCATGCCGCCCCCATTGGTCAAAAGCCCAAAACAGCGCCAGGCTGGCGCCCACCAGCAGCAGGGATGCCGCCGCCGCCGCCTCAACCCGATAGGCTCCCAAGAGACGCTGCACGACCAAAGGCAGCGTGGCCTGCCCGTCGCTGGCAAAGAGTGCAATCACCCCCAGATCCCCCATCGATAATGCCGCCACGATCCCCGCGCCAAAGCCCAAGGGGCGGCGCAGGCGCGGCAAATGCAAGAGGCGCAGCCGGGCCGCGCCGGTCAGCCCCAGACTGTCAGCCAGCCGGCCGTAGTCTTGCTGCAGGGCCTGCGCCTGCGGCAGCAGGATGCGGTAGGCAAAGGGCAGCGCCAACAGCGCGTTTACCGCCACCGTTACCGGCAAAGCCAGTCGCGCCGGCGGCCACAGCGGTTGCAGCAACAAAAACAGCCCCGTCCCCAGCGCCAGACCGCTGGTGGCCAAGGGCAGCGTCGCCGCCAGATCCAGCCACCCGGCCTTGCGTCGCGCTACGGCCAGCGCCAGCGTCAGCGCCGCGCTAATCGTCACTAAGGTCGAGATCAGTGCCACGGCAACGGACCGTCCCAGCGCAGGCCAAACTGCCCTTGGCAAGGCCATCAGCCCCGGCAGACCCTGCGCCAGCACAGCCGCCATCGGCAGCAGTAAAAACCCCGCCGCAGCCAGCAGCACTGTTAAATCCGCTACCCGTCGCCACCCCAGTGGAGCGGCCAGCGGCAGCACCCGGTCCAGCCCTGCACCGAACCCCGCCGTCGTTGCCGCCGACCAGGCGGCCAACGCGGCGGCCCCGCCGATCAGCGCCTGCAGCAGCGCCAGGCCTGCGGCATGGCCCAGATCAAATTCGAATCGCAATGCCTGATAGATCGCCAGTTCCAGCGTCGTCGCCGCGGGCCCTCCGCCCAGGATCAATGCCACCGCGAAAGACGTCAGGCACAGCGCAAAAACCGTGGCCGCGGCACCGGGCAGCACGGCGCGCAGCATCGGCAATTCCAGATGCCGGGCCATCTCGGCCGGAGCAAAGGACAGGCTGGCGGCCAGCCGAAACCGCTCAGCCGGGATCGCCTGCCAGCCTTGCAACAGCATCCGCACCGCAAGGGGAAGGTTCAGGAAAACATGCGCCAGAACCACGCCCTGCAGGCCATAGATCGACAGCGCTGGCAGGCCCAATGCGGTCAGGGCTGCGTTCAGCACTCCGCCGCGCCCGAACAGCGCGACCAGCCCCATCACCGCCACGATCACCGGCA
>JBATPI010000061.1:0-15806 GCA_049291415.1 Paracoccaceae bacterium
AGGCAAGCCCGCCATAATCCCTTCCATCGCCGGATGGGCGCGGGTGACCGGCATCAACACCATCTTCATTGATGACCGTGACCCTTTCGCCCACGGCTTTGTCGTGAAATGAGCGGGCAAAGCATCATCCCCGGTCGGGCGTCCGGCCGGATCCTTGTCTCCGATGAAGGGCTCAGCTTCTGGGGCGGCGTTGACCCGCTGACCGGCGTGGTGATCGACGCCTATCACCCGCTGCACGGCCAGTCGATTTCCGGGCGCGTTCTGGTGATGCCCACCACGCGCGGATCCTGCAGCGGCAGCGGGGTGATGCTGGATCTGGCGCTGAACGGGATTGCGCCGGCGGCATTCGTGTTCCGCGAGCATGAGGATGTCGTCACCCTCGGCGCGATGATCGCCGGGCGGATGTTCGACCGCCCCGTGCCGGTGATCCGTCTGGACGCGCAGACATTCGCCCAAGCCGCCGCCGGGCACGACGCCGAACTGACCGACACCGCCCTGATCGTGGATGGCGAAGCCCTGCGGCTAGCCCCCTTGCCCACCGCCGACCTGACCCTGACCGCGCTGGACCGCGCCATGCTGGACGGCACCGATGGTCCCGCCCAACAGATAGCCATGCAGGTCATCTGCGCCATGGCGGCGCTGCAGGGGGCCTCAACACTGATCGACGTGACGCAGGGCCATATCGACGGCTGCATTCTGGCCAATGACGCCAACCTGCGCTTTGCCGAGCGGATGGCCCAGATGGGCGGCCGCGTGACCATCCCCACCACGATCAACGCGATTTCGGTCGATCATGGCAACTGGCGCAGCCAAGGCGTGCCACCCACCTTCGGCCTGCGTGCCGCACGGCTGGCGGATGCCTATGTGCAGATGGGTGCCCGCCCCACCTTTACCTGCGCGCCCTATCTTTTGACCACCGCGCCCAAGGCTGGCGAGAATATCGGCTGGTCGGAATCCAACGCGGTGATATTCGCCAATACCGTGCTGGCCGCCCGCACGGTCAAGCACCCTGATTATCTGGATCTCTTCATCGCCATGACCGGCCGCGCGCCGCTATCCGGCGTCTATCTGCCCGCCAACCGCGCGCCGCGCCGCCGTATCCATGTTGACGCGCCATCGGACCATGACGACGCGCTGTGGCCGATGCTGGGCTATATCGCCGGGCAACTTTCGCCTGACCGGATTCCGATCCTGACCGGGTTAGAGGAAATCGCCGCCGGTCCCGATGATCTCAAGGCGATGTGCGCCGCCTTTGGCACCACCTCGGCAGCACCCATGCTGCATGTGGCAGGCCATACGCCCGAAGCGGCGGATTTCCCGCTGCCCGATGACTCTGTTCAGGTCACCCGCACGGATCTGGCTCGCGTCTGGCGCGACCTGAACCAAGGCCCCGCTCAGGTCCAGCTGATTGCCTTTGGCAGCCCACACAGTTCCCTGACCGAGTGCCACGCTTTGGCCGATCTGGCCACCGGCCAGCGCGCCGCCGATACGGCGGTGATCGTCACCATCGGTCAGAATGTTCTGGCCGAAATCACCGCCGACGGCACCCTTGCCCGCCTGCAGGCCTTTGACGCGCAGGTTATTCCCGATATCTGCTGGTGTTCGATCACCGAGCCGGTCTTGCCGCCAGCTGCCCGCACGGTGATGACCAATTCCGGCAAATACGCCCATTACGCCCCCGGCCTGTCCGGCCGTCAGGTGCGCTTTGGCAGCCTGGCCGACTGTATGATGGCGGCAAAAACCGGGCTTGCCCCCGCAATCCCCGATTGGCTGAAAGAGGCATAAGATGCGCAGCACCAAGACCATCCACGTGATTTCCGCCCATGCCGAGGGCGAGGTCGGTGATGTGATCGTTGGCGGCGTGCTGCCCCCGCCCGGTGATACCCTGTGGGAGCAATCGCGCTGGATCGCCCGCGACCAGACCTTGCGGAATTTCGTGCTGAACGAACCCCGCGGCGGTGTCTTTCGTCACGTCAACCTGCTGGTGCCGCCCAAAGATCCCCGCGCCGATGCCGCCTTTATCATCATGGAGCCTGAGGACACCCCGCCGATGTCCGGCTCAAACTCTATCTGTGTGGCGACCGTGCTGCTGGATGGCGGCATCATCCCGATGCAAGAGCCCGAAACGCATATGGTGCTGGAGGCCCCCGGCGGGTTGGTGAATGTTAGGGCCGAGTGCAAAGACGGCAAGGCCGAGCGGATCTTCGTGCAGAACCTGCCCAGTTTTGCCGCCGATCTGGGGGTGAGGCTGGAGGTCGAAGGCATCGGCACCCTGACCGTCGACACCGCCTATGGCGGCGACAGTTTTGTCATTGTCGATGCCACGGCGCTGGGGTTGAGCCTGGTCGAGGATGAGGCGCATTTCATCGCAAAGATGGGCGTGAAGATCACCAACGCTGCGAACGCTCAACTGCGGTTCCACCACCCCGAAAACCCCGATTGGACGCATTTTTCCTTTTGCCTTTTCGCCGGCCCCGTCACCCGTGAAGGCAACCAGCTGCGTGCCGGATCTGCCGTCGCGATCCAGCCGGGCAAGGTCGATCGCTCACCCACCGGCACCGCGCTATCTGCCCGCATGGCCGTCTTGCATGCCAAAGGGGAAATGGGGCCGGACGACCGGCTGACCATCGTTTCGGTGATCGGATCAACCTTCGTTGGCCGGATTGTCGGACAGACCACCGTCGGGAACCGCCCGGCGGTCATCCCGGAATTGTCGGGGCGGGGATGGATCACCGGCATCCATCAGCACATGCTGGACCCGTCAGACCCCTGGCCCGAAGGCTACAGGCTGTCCGACACCTGGGGCGCGAAATAGCGCAAATCCGCCTTCCGCGTTGGTGCGGCGCCACGGGCAGGCGCCTGCGCATCCCAGGACAACACACCCCTCTTGCAAACCATTCGCATCTGACTTATCAGTTAAGAATGATTTGCATTTGCACCTTTGACGCGGACAAAATCCCCCCATGCTGACACGCCGCCAGGCCCTGGGCCAAACCCTGACCGCTGCATTGGCCCTGACCGGGTTGCCCGCCTTTGCCCAGGCCAAGAAGCTGAAGGTGGTCACCACCTTTACCGTTATCGCCGATATGGCGCAGAACGTGGCTGGCGACGCGGCCGAGGTGGTCTCAATCACCAAGCCGGGGGCCGAGATCCACGGCTATCAGCCGACACCCGGTGATCTGGTTCGTGCCCAAGGCGCCGATCTGATCCTGTGGAACGGGTTGAATCTGGAACTGTGGTTTGAACAGTTCCTGGCCAACCTGCGCGATGTGCCCGCCGCGACACTGTCTGACGGGGTAGAGCCGATCTCGATCTCGGGAGGTGACTATGATGGCAAGCCGAACCCGCATGGCTGGATGGCGCTGTCGTCGGCCTTGATCTACGTCGACAATATCCAAAAGGCGCTGACCACGGCAGACCCGGCCAATGCCGCCACCTACGCCGCCAATGCCGACGCCTACAAGACCCGCATCGCCGACACCATCGGCCCTTTGCGCGATGCCGCAATGGCGCTGCCGCCCGAACGGCGCTGGCTGGTCACCTCGGAAGGGGCGTTTTCATACCTTGCACGCGATTTCGGGCTGCATGAGGTGTATCTCTGGCCGATCAACGCCGATGCCCAAGGCACCCCGCAACAGGTGCGCAAGGTGATCGACACGGTTCGCGAGCATTCCATTCCGGCGGTATTTTCAGAATCCACCGTTTCTGACAAACCCGCCAGACAGGTCGCCCGCGAAACCGGCGCGGCCTATGGTGGCGTCCTTTACGTGGACAGCCTCAGCCAGCCGGACGGCCCCGTGCCCACCTATCTGGACCTGCTGCGCGTCACCTCGGAAACCATTCTCAAAGGTCTGTCCCAGTGAACGAAGGTATTCGCGCCGAAGGGCTGACCGTCACCTATCGCAACGGCCAGACCGCCCTGCGCGATGCGTCTTTTGCCATCCCCACCGGCACGATCACCGCGCTGGTCGGCGTGAACGGCGCGGGAAAATCGACCCTGTTCAAGGCGCTGATGGGTTTTGTTCCCGTCGCCAAGGGCCGGGTTGAGATCCTGGGCATGCCGGTGCGCGATGCGATCAAGGCGCAGGCGGTGGCCTATGTGCCGCAGGCCGAAGAGGTGGACTGGACCTTTCCGGTGCTTGTCGAAGACGTCGTGATGATGGGGCGCTATGGCCACATGGGTTTTCTGCGCCGCGCCCGCGCCGCCGACCGGCAGGCGGTGGACGCCGCCCTGGCGCGGGTGAATATGACCGACTACCGCAGCCGCCAGATTGGCGAATTGTCCGGCGGCCAGAAAAAGCGGGTCTTTCTGGCCCGCGCACTGGCACAGGATGCCCGCGTAATCCTGCTCGATGAACCCTTCAGCGGCGTTGATGTGAAAACCGAAGAGCAGATCATTGCCCTGTTGCGTGACCTGCGTGACGAAGGCCGGGTGATGCTGGTCGCCACCCACAACCTGGGCTCGGTCCCCGAGTTCTGTGATCGCGTGGTCTTGGTCAAAGGCACCGTTCTGGCCCATGGCCCCTTGGCCCAGGTCTTTACCGCCGACAACTTGCGCGCGGCCTTTGGCGGTGTTCTGCGCCACTTCATGCTGGAAGGCAGCCAGTTGCACGATGACGAAGACCCCCGCCGGCTGGATGTGTTCACCGATGATGAGCGCCCCTTGGTAATCTACAACGAACGGGCCCGTACCGTCGAAGAGCAAAAGGCCGGGGACGCGGAATGAGCGTTCTGCTGGAACCCTTTGCCTACAGCTACATGACCAATGCGATCTGGGTCTCGGCACTGGTCGGCGCGGTTTGCGCGTTCCTGTCGGCCTATCTGATGCTGAAAGGTTGGTCACTGATCGGCGACGCACTCAGCCATTCAATCGTGCCGGGCGTGGCAGGGGCCTATATGTTGGGCCTGCCCTTTGCCTTGGGCGCGTTCCTGTCCGGCGGGTTGGCGGCGCTGGCGATGCTGTTCCTGCGCCAAAGATCGGGGCTGAAGGAAGACGCGGTGATCGGGCTGATCTTCACCTCGTTCTTCGGCCTTGGCCTCTTCATGGTGTCACTGAACCCGATGGCGGTGTCGATCCAGACCATCACCATGGGCAATATTCTGGCGATCACGCCAGAAGACACCCTGCAGCTGGTGATCATCGGCGGTGTGTCACTGGTGATCCTGCTGGCCAAATGGCGTGACCTCTTGGCCGTGTTCTTTGATGAGGCCCACGCCCGTACCATCGGCTTGAACCCCGGCGCATTGCGGCTGTTGTTCTTTACCCTCTTGGCCGCCTGCACCGTGGCCGCCATGCAGACCGTGGGCGCCTTTCTGGTGATCGCGCTGGTCGTCACGCCCGGAGCCACAGCGTACCTTCTGTCCGACCGCTTTCCCCGCCTGATCGTCCTGTCGGTCGCCATCGGCACGATCACCAGCGCGGTCGGTGCTTATCTCAGCTTTTTCCTCGATGGTGCTACGGGCGGCGTCATCGTCTGCCTGCAAACCATCCTGTTCCTGTTGGCCTTCGTCTTTGCCCCCACCCATGGCACGCTGGCCGCCCGCCGCCGCGCCCGCGCCGCGTTGCAAGAGGCCGCATGATGGAAAAGCTGCTGATGCCGCTGCAATTTCCCTTCATGCAGAACGCATTCCTGATCACCGCCATGATCGCGCCCGCCGCGGCGCTGCTGTCGTGCTTTCTGGTGCTGAAAGGCTGGTCACTGATGGGTGACGCCACCAGCCACGCGGTCTTGCCCGGTGTGGTGCTGGCCTATATCGCCGGGATTCCACTGATTATCGGGGCCTTCCTCGCCGCCCTGTTCTGCGCGCTGGCCACCGGCTTCATCACCTCTCATTCACGGGTGAAACAGGATACCGTCATGGGCGTGGTCTTTTCCGGCATGTTCGGGCTGGGCATCGTGATCTACACCCAGATTGAATCCGCTGTGCATCTGGATCACATCCTTTTTGGCAACATGCTGGGCGTCGGGGCCGAAGACCTCTGGACCGCGGGGCTGATCGCCGGGGCCGTCGCGTTGATCCTGATGGTGAAATGGCGTGACCTCTTGGCGCATTCGTTCGATCCGGTGCAGGCGCGGATGATCGGGCTGCGTGTGGGCGTGTTGCACTATGGCCTGCTGGCGATCCTGTCGGCCACCATCGTCGCCATGCTGTCTTCGGTCGGCATCATTCTGGCTGTGGCCTTTCTGATCGCCCCCGGAGCCATCGCCTTTCTGCTAACCCGACGCTTTGCCGCAATGCTGGGGGTAGCCGTGGCCGTGGCGCTGACCGCCGGGCTGGCAGGCGTTTATGCCAGCTTTTGGCTGGACAGCGCCTCGGCCCCGACCATCGTTCTGATCCTGACCGCCATGTTCATCGTGGCGCTGATGGCGCGAACGGCCCTGACCGCCCGCGCCGCATCGACCGTCTGACCCTAGATCAGGTGACGCGGGATCACCTCTGCCCAGGTCCGCTCGCGCAGCTCAGCCCCATTTTCCATCACCCGCATCACGCCGTTGATGTGGAAATTCGCAGCATCCGCCCACATCTCCAACCGAGTTTCGGTGCGGATGCGCCAGCCCTCACGCCCGGTGTCATAGCTCTGGTCGATGACATAGCGGGCTGACAGCGGATCCTCATCGCGGATCCGCAACTCGCGGCGCAATGAATGGGCGACCTCGGTGCCGATCTCATCAAACCGCAGGATACCCTCACCGAACACGCCCCCGACACCATCGGTGACATAGACCGTCTCGCCTGTAATGTGATCCTGCGTGGTGAACCGCTCAATCTTGCCAGGGTCCAGCTGGGTCAGCGGCGTCAGGGGCCCGTGTGCCGGGGTTGGGAAGGTCAGCGCGTGGGTGTCGTCCCCTGCGCGACGCGGCAACGTCAGCTGTGCATCCGTCAGATCCAGCGTCAGCGTCGCGGCATGGGGGGCTGGCCAGATGATCGGCCAATAGGCGGTGCCGACCGACAGGCGGATGCGGTGGCCGCCCGCGAACCGGTGCCCGCAATCATTCAGCCGCACCCGGATGCGGGTGGGCTGGCCGGGGTGCATCGGGGCAGGCGTCTCATGCCCGTCACGGTGGGTCAGATTCAAAACCTGATAGCTGACCCGCAACACCTGACCCGACGGCAGCACATCACACAGCCGCACCACGATCTGCGCCACCGGCTCGTCAGACGACAGAGTCACCTCAAACTCCGGCGTGCCGAGGATCTCAACCGACTCGGCCAGAATCTCGGTGTCGAAATTCAACGAGCCACCATCATCCAGCCGCTGATCGGTCGGCATCTCACCGGGGCACCCCGCAGCCATCCATTCGCCCGAGGCCTTGCCATGGCTTTGCGGCGATTTGATCGCCATTTCGCCAACGCCCGGCGCATCGCCCAGCCCGGTTTCAGACAGCTTCAACATCAGCGGCGTGATGGTGGGTGAAGGCCACGCCGCCTCGGCAACCCAATGGCCCGGCTGATCGGGGCGGCTGCCATCGGGCGGCAGCGCGTCATTGATATAGGCGCGCAGGGCCGGTTCCTGCATCACCCCGGTATCTATGCCCTTCAGCCAATGGTCCCACCAGCGCGTGGCTTCTTGCAAAAACCCCATTGCCGGGCCGGGGCTGCCATCTTGTGGATAGACATGCCCCCATGGCCCGATGACCCCCTTGCACGGCACTTTCAGGCCCTGCAACAGGCGCGAGACGGTGTTGGTATAGCTATCGGCCCAGCCGCCAAAGGCCAGAACCGGACAGGTGATGGCCGAGTAATCCTCTTGCACCGAGCCGTGCTTCCAATAGCTGTCATAGGTCTGATGCGCCGCCCAGATCGCCGGAAAGAACGGCATGCTGTCAATCCGCGCCAGCCAGTCGTCGCGCCACCGCTCACCGACAATCGCAGGGTCCAGAGGGCGGGACTGATAGGCCAACATGATGGCACCCCACCACAGGTTGTCGTTCAGCAAACACCCACCCATGAAGTGGATGTCGTCGCGGAACCGGTCGTCGGTGAAATAGACCGGCATCACCGCCTTCAGCGCGGGCGGGCGACGCGCTGCCACCTGCAGGCAGTTGAAGCCGCCCCAGCTTTTGCCCATCATGCCGATGTTGCTGTCACACCACTCCTGCTCGGCAATCCACGCAATAACCTCCAGCGCGTCATCCTGTTCCTGCTTCAGATATTCATCGGCCATATGGCCATCGGATTCGCCCGATCCGCGCATGTCGACACGCACGCAGGCATAGCCCTGACTGGCGAAATAGCCGTGCATCGGCTCATCCCGCACGCGGGTTCCGTCACGCTTGCGATAGGGGATATATTCCAGCACCGCGGGCACTGGTGTGCTGTGCGCGCCTGCGGGCAGCCAGATCCGCGCGCCCAGACGGCAGCCATCCGACAGGGTGATCCAGACATGCTCAATAACTTCAAAGTCCATGCCGGACCTCCTTTGCGTTGCGGTTTCTCAAGGTTTCGCAGCCCTCCGGGCCTGCACATCATCCAGCCAGCCAGTGCGCAATTCCGGCACGGAACTGGCCAGAAGTCGGGTGTAATCCTGTGTCGGGTTCTCAAAGAGCTGATCAGTCTGGCCTTCCTCAACCACGCGACCCAGTTGCATCACCATGGTGCGGTCGGCCAGACGGCGCACGACCGACAGATCATGGGTGATGAACAGATAGGTCACGCCCAGCCGATCCTGCAATTCGCGCAGAATCTGCAGGATGCCCTCGGCAACCAATGGGTCCAGCGCCGAGGTCACCTCATCGCAGATCAAGAGATCAGGCTTGGCAACCAGCGCGCGGGCGATGCAAACGCGCTGCTTTTGCCCGCCCGACAGCGCACCGGGCAGCCGGTCGGCCAGATCGGGCATGAGGCCCGTCAGCTCCAGCATCCGGGCGATTTCCTTGCGCCGTTCCGTCCCGCCCATGCCAAAGTAGTGCTGCAACGGGCGGCCGATTGCCTCGGCCACCGTTTGGCGCGGGTTCAGGGCCACATCGGGCAGCTGATAAATCAGCTGAATCCGGCGCAGATCATCGGCCTTGCGCTTGCGGTAATCGCCATGCAGGGGCGCACCGGCAAAGCTGATCGTGCCTGACTGTGGCGGCAACAGCCCCGCGATCACCCGTGCCAGCGTTGATTTGCCTGAACCGGACTCGCCAACTACCGCCAGCGTCTCACCACGCTTCAGCGTCAACGAGACGTCGTTCAGCACTAGTTCTGCGCCATAGCCCGCTTTGATATGGCCTAGGTCCAGCAGGGTGTCGGCCGACTTGTGACTGACATTGGCTGACATCAGTGATTTGTGGCGTTCCGACACCAGCCGCTTGGTATAGTCCTGTTTCGGGGCCGCCAGCAGATCGGCGGTAGGACCGGATTCCACCTCAGCCCCATTGCGCAACACCATCAACCGGTCGGCAATCTGGGCGATCACGGCCAGATCATGGGTGATGTACAACGCCGCCGTGCCCTGATCGCGGATCAGATCGCGCAACAGAATCAGAACTTCGATCTGCGTGGTCACATCCAGCGCAGTCGTCGGCTCATCCAGCACCAGAATGGCGGGTTTGCAGGCCATCGCCATCGCCACCATGGCGCGCTGCAATTGCCCACCAGACACCTGATGCGGATAGCGTTCGCCAAAATGATCGGGGTCAGGCAATTGCAGGGTGCGGAACAGATACAGCATCCATTCGCGCGCCTCGGCCCGGCTCATCAACCCATGCACAACCGGGGCCTCGATGATCTGCTCTTCCAGCGTGATCGCGGGGTTGAAGGCGGCGGCCGCACTTTGCGCGACATAGGCGATATCAACGCCGCGCATATCCTCGCGCTTGCGTCGCCCGGCGTCCATCAGATGGACGCCCAACAGGTCAATCGTGCCGCCTATGATCCGGCAGCCACCACGGCCATAGCCCATCGCCGCAAGGCCGATGGTGGATTTTCCAGCGCCCGATTCGCCGATCAGGCCCAGGATCTCGCCCTTGGCCAATTCCAGCGACACGCCTTTGACGATCTCGGTTCCGTCAGGGGCGGCGACGCGCAGATCGCGGATTGAAAGGATGCCATCACCGCTCATCTGTTTGCCTGCAGGTTCGGGCGTCCGGCCAACAGCCAGTCCACCACCAGATTGACGCCAATGGTCAGCACCGCGATCGCCCCGGCGGGGTATAGCGGCGCATAAAGGCCGTAAAGAATGCCCTGCTGGTTGTCGCGCACCATGCCGCCCCAATCAGCAAATGGTGGCTGGATGCCCAGACCCAGATAGGACAGGCCCGCGACAAAGAGGAAACTGAAGCAGAACCGCATCCCGAATTCGGCCATTAAAGGCGCGCGGGCGTTGGGCAGAATCTCACGGCGGATCATCCAGAGCAGGCCTTCACCGCGCAGGCGGGCAACTTCGGCATATTCCATCACGTTGATACCCTGTGCCAGCACCCGCGACAGGCGAAAGACGCGGGTGGAATCCAGCACTGCGATGGTGATGATCAGCACGGGAATCGACGACCCCAGCGCCTGCAACACCACCAAAGCCGAGATCAGCACCGGCACGCTCATCAACGTATCGACGCCGCGCGACAGGATCACATCGGTCCAGCCGCCCCGGATGGCCGCAAAGAACCCCAAGGGAATCCCGATGGAAAACGACAGCAGCACGGCGGCCAAGGACACGCCAATCGACATCTGCGCGCCGTAAAGCAGACGCGACAGCATGTCCCGACCGTTCTGGTCCAGCCCCAGCGGAAAGCCCGGAGAACCGGCGGCAAAGGGATTGCCGACAATCTCCTCCAATCCATGCGGCGCAAGCCAGGGCGCAAAGGCGAACACAAAGGCGGCAATGGCGATGATGCCAAGGCCCAGCCATGCGGTCGGGGTCGGTTTTTGCATGACCTATACCCCCGTTTCGCGTGGCTGGCGCAGACGCGGGTTGCTGGCGATAGCACCGATATCGGCGATCATGTTGAGCAGCACATAGACCGCGCCGAACACCATCGCCGCCGCCTGCACCATCGGCAGATCCCGCTTTGAGACCGCATCGACCATGAACCGGCCCAACCCGTTATAGTTGAACACCGCCTCAACCAGCACGACACCGGTGATCAGGTAGGCCACGTTGAAGGCCACCACGTTGATCACCGGGGCAGCCGCATTTGGTGCTGCATGACGCAGAACCACGCGCTTGGTGCGCATGCCTTTCAGCCAGGCGGTCTCGATATAGGGTTGGTCCATCACCGACAGAACGGCCGTCCGCGTCATCCGCATGATCTGGGCGGTGGTCACCAGCAACAGCACCATCATCGGCAGGGTTGTCGCCTCTATCCATGCCCAAAACCCCATGCCGGGATAGACATTGGCCAGACTGGGCAGAAGGTTGGTCTTGACCGACAGGAACAGGATCAGGATCAGGCCAAGAAAGTATTCCGGCAAGGATACCAGCGCCAAGGCCAGAATATTGGTCACGCGGTCAAACACCGTGCCGCGCAGCATCGCCGTCAGCACGCCCAGCGCCGTGGCCAGAGGAATGCCGACAACAGCGGCATAGGTCGCCAGCCCCATGGTATTCCAGAACCGCGGCCACAAAAGATCGGCGACCGGCTGGCGATTGGCCAGCGACATGCCCAGATCGCCCTGAACAAACCCCGCCAGCCAGTGCAGATAGCGCGTCACCGCGGGTTCATTCAGCCCCAACTCGCGCCGGATAGCCTCCAGCGCGCCGGGGGTCGCGTTTTGACCCAGGATCGAGGCCGCAACATCCCCCGGCAACAGCTGGGTTCCGGCGAAAACCAGCACGGACACCAGCCACAGCGTGACCAGCCCCTGTGCCAGTCGGCCAAGGACCAGCCGGCCCATCAGGCCTCCAGCCAGACTTTTTCGGCCATCCGCGCGCCCATCAGGTTGAACATCGGATGCGGCGTCACGCCCTTGACCTTCAAGGACGCGCCATCAAGATAATCACCGAACATCGGGATCATCGCACCACCTTCGTTGCTGATCATCTCTTGCAGGGTCCAGTAGATTTCCTTGCGCTTTTCGTCGTCCAACAGGGCGCGGGCCCCGATCAGCAGGGTGTCGAACTTTTCATTCACCCAATGCGTGTCGTTCTGCGCCGAGGTGGATTGATAGGCGATGGTCAGCATCTGGTCTGCCGTGGGGCGGCCGCCCCAATAGGACATGGCAAAGGGTTTCTTCATCCAGACGTTGTCCCAATAGCCATCGGCGGGCTGGCGGTCGACGGTCACGTCGATGCCTGCCCCTGCGGCCGAGGTGCGGTAGATCGCGGCCGCATCGACAGCGCCCGAGAACGCCGCATCCGAAGACGACAGGGTGATCGCCAGCGACTCCATGCCAGCCTCTTTCAGATAGAACTTGGCTTTTTCCGGATCATAGGGCCGCTGCGGCAGCTCGGTGTTGTAAAAGCGGTCCGTGCTGGGGATCGGGTGGTCATTGCCCAGACGGCCATAGCCGCGCAGCGCGGTGTCCAGCAATTGCTGACGGTCGATGGCGAATTTCACCGCCATCCGCACGTTGTTGTCGGTAAACGGCGCCTGGGTGCAATCCATCAGGAAGGTGAAATGCTGCCCGCCCGCCGATTGCACGATCTGCAGGTTCGGGTTCTGGCGCAGCAGATCCACGGTCTTGAAATCCAGGCTGTTGATCGCATGCACCTGCCCCGACATCAGCGCATTGGTCCGTGCCGAGATATCGTTGATCACGATCACCTCAACCGCATCGACGTTTGCGCAACCCGGCTTCCAATAGGATTCGTTGCGGATGAACCGCGACCGCACGCCCGGCTCATAGGATTCATATACAAAGGGCCCGGTGCCGACCGGATTGGCCCAATCGGTGAAACCATCGGGCACCACCAGAAAGTGGTAGTCCGACAGCACATAGGGCAGGTCAGCGTTGCCGGATGCCAGCGTGATCTTGACCTCGGTGTCCGACACCTTGGCCACATCCACAAACGCCTCGGCGATCGACCGCGCAGCCGAGGTGGTATCGCCACGATGCAGGTTCAGCGAATAGATGATGTCATCGGCGGTCAGCGTCTTGCCGTTATGGAAGGTCACGCCCTGACGCACCTTGAAGGTCCATTCAACAGCACCCTCAGTCGCCGTCCAGCTCTCAAACAGCTCGGGGATCGCCTGATTGTTGGCGTCTATCTCGACCAGACCGTTCATCAGCATATAGGCCTGATTGACCGGAACCCAGTCATTCAGCTTACGCACATCAACATCATCGGTGGTTGACCCGCCGCCGACACCCAGCACCAGAACCCCGCCGCGCACCGGCGTTTCCTGTGCCCAGCTGGGCGATCCCGTCAGGCCGATCAGGCCCATTCCGGCCATGCCAGACAGCACTCCGCGACGGTTCATGGTGTAAGTCGATGTCATTTCTGGTCTCTCCCCCCAGGAAATTGCGCCAATTTGGCCTGGATCGCAGATCAAAAGGCGTGATGCCTTTACGCTAGGACCAGACGTTCAACGGGTCTAATGCGCTTTTCGCATGGCTTTATGCTGAATACGCAGAGCCAGCATCATAGTTGTCCAGCAGCCACTGCCCGACGCGGCGCGCAACCGGGCGTTGGTTGCGATGGCCGGACATGGTCAGATAATAGGTGCTGGGCGCACGAAAGTGCAGGGGATGCGCGACCACCAGCCGCCCCGATGCCAGATCGTCCTGCAGCAGCCAGCTCCACCCCATCGCCACGCCCAGACCCTGCGCCGCCGCCTCTATGCACAAACGGTAGCTGCCCAGCTTCCAGCGCATCGTGGCCTCTGGCAGGACCAGGCCCGCCGCGTCCAGCCAGTCGTTCCAATCGGTCCACTCGCGCAGCGACCCGTCCATTGTCAGGATCACCGGCGCGGTCTGCTCTTGCAGCGGCGGCAGCGCGGGCGACATCACCGGCACAGTATCTTCGCCACCCAATTCACCCATGATGGTCAGATCGGGGCGCCGGTCATGAAAGGAAATCGCCAGATCATATTCATCCGACCGCAACCGGGTGAAACTGTCATAAACCAACAGCTTGATCTCCAGATCCGGAAACGCATCACGCAGACCGCGCAGCCGTGGCAGGATCCACAGATCCGCCACGCCGGGCGAACAGGCCAGCGTCACCCGATCGCGCCCGATCCAGGCGTGCGACGTCTCGCCCAGCGCCATCATCGCGTCCATCGCGGTGGCTACCCCGGCGGCGTATTCCTCGCCCGCAGGGGTCAACCGCACGCCTGCCGCATCGCGGGCAAACAGCGCCGTGCCGACAAAGGTTTCCAGCTGCGCGATCTGACGGCTGATGCCGCTTTGACTCATCCCCAGCGTCTCAGCCGCACGCGAAAAGCTGCGGTGCCGCAGCACCACCTGAAAGGCGACAATGGATTTCATCGTCGGCAGATTGCGCAGCCTGTTCACCATGGGCGTGTCCTGTCCGATCCCGCGCGCCACCTTACACCGCTGCTCGCGCCCTGCCAGCCCATTGCCCGACGCTGTTCACCAGACCTTTCCCCCAGCCGCCCTTCCGGATAGCTTGCGCGCAGAAATACGCCGTGCTGGCCGACAGAGGATGATCATGACCCAACGCCTTCACCTTGTCTTCGGAGGAGAGCTGGAAAGCCCCCAGAAGAACGTCTTCCGCGATGTCTCGCAAATCCACATTGTCGGCATGTTCCCCGATTATGACAGCGCCTTCCGCGCCTGGAAGGCCGAGGCCCAGCGCACTGTGGACAACGCCCACACCCGGTATTTCATCGCCCATATCCACCGCCTGCGCGACGAAGAGCTGCCGGCATCGCCCACCGAAAGGCTGGGCTGACCGGTCGGCGCGCGGCACAGCCATGGCGCTGAAACTTGGCCTTACCCTTTACGGCCTTGGCCATCGGGCCGAGACGGGCAAGGACACGCCCCGCCAGACCCGCCCCGAGGGGCGGCTGATCTGGTTGAATGCGCCCAGTGCGGCGGCCTCTGGGGGCCTGCGTGAGCTGGCACGGCGGCTGGTGGCCGAAGATGGCATCTCGGTGCTGCTGACCTGCCCCGACCCGCTGCCCACCGCCTCGGGTCAGTTGCTCCAGCCCCCACCGCCCGACATCCCGGCCGATGCCCGCGCCTTTCTGGATCATTGGCGCCCCGAAATCGGCATCTTTGCCGAGGGCGAGCTGCGCCCCGCCTTGATTGAGGCCGCCGCCGCTCGCGCCATCCCGCTGATCCTGGCCGATGCCCGCACTCCCCGCCTGCCGCGCGAACGCGAGGGATGGTTCCCTGGCCTGGTCCGTGGCGCGCTATCGGCCTTTGCCTCGATCGGCGCGATGGACGACACCGCCGCCCGCATCTTTCGCCGTGCGGGTGCCTCCCCGGGCGTGGTCAGCGTGACCGGCCGGCTGGAAGAACCCTCAGCCGCCCTGCCCTGTATCGAGGCCGAGCGCGCCGCCCTGACCCAGACCTTTGCGTCACGCCCGGTGTGGTTCGCCGCCGCTCTGCCAGAGGCAGAGGAAGACGCCGTCTTCACCGCCCATCGCAACGCCCTGCGGCAATCGCACCGCCTGCTGCTGATCGTGCTGCCGGTGGAAACGGATCGGATAGAAGCGCTGGTCCAGCGGGCGCAGGTCGAAGACTGGGGCGTGGCCCTGCGCACCCAGGAACAAGAGCCCGAGCCCGAGACAGAGCTGTTCATCGTCGATAACCCGGCCGAAATCGGGCTGTGGTATCGGCTGGCCCCGGTCAGCTTTCTGGGCGGCAGCCTGTCGGGCAGCGGCGCCCTGCGCGACCCGATGGAGGCGGCGGCTCTGGGCTCGGCCATTCTGCACGGTCCCCGCGCCGGGGCGCATGGCACGGCGTTCGGC
>JBATPI010000062.1:0-21033 GCA_049291415.1 Paracoccaceae bacterium
GGTTGTGGGTTCATCCGCGACCAGCACCTCGGGTTCGACCATCAGGGCCATGGCAATCGCGATGCGCTGACGCATGCCGCCGGAAAATTCGAACGGATAGCGGTCCAGTCGGGATTCGGGATCGGGAATCCGCACCTTGCGCAGCATCTCGACTGCGCGAGTGCGCTTCTCGCTGCGGCTGGCTTTGTGGCGAAACTGGATATCGACCATCTGGCGGCCGATGGTCAGCACCGGGTTGAGGGATTTCATCGGATCCTGAAACACCGCCGAGATCCGCTCGCCCAGCACCGCGCGCATCTCTTTGGGTGCAAGTGCCAGAAGATTGGTATCGCCCAACCGGATCTCACCAGATTCGACCACGGCAGCGGTCCCCAAAAGACCAAGGATCGTCTGCATCAGGGTAGATTTGCCGCAGCCGGACTCTCCAACCAGACCCACGATCTGCCCGCGAGGGATGATCAGATTGACGTCGCGCAAGGCACGCAGGCGTCCGCCTGGGACCTGGTAGCTGACGTTCAGGTCACGAATGGTCAGAGCCGACGCAGTGGTCATCAGTTCCCCGCCAGTTTTGGGTCAAAGGTGTCGCGCAAGGCTTCACCCAGAAAGGTGAAGCCCAATGTGGTTATCACGATTGGTGCCCCGCCGGCGATCACCGCCCAGGGACTTTCGCGGATGTAGGAAAATCCGTCAAACAGGATGCTGCCCCACGACGGGGTAGGGGGGCGCACCCCAAGACCAAGAAAGCTAAGTCCGGCTTCGATGCCGACGACCACTGGAATATCCATCGCCGCGACGATCAGGATCGGTCCGATGATGTTGGGCAACACATGGCGCAGCGTGATCCGCAGCTGTCCTGCGCCAAGGGCCACCTCGGCATCGATGAATTCGGCCCGCCGGATGGTCAGCGTCTGGGTCCGGGCCATCCGGGCATAGGCCGGCGCATTGACCAGGATCACCACCAGCAAAACGGCATAGAGGCTGGGGCCGGTCACCGTCACCAGAACTAGCGCCAGCATGACCGTGGGGATGGATTTCATCGCGTCGAACACCAGCAGCAGTAGGTTGTCCAGCCAGCGCGGTCCATAGCCCGCAACCAGACCCGCCGCGACACCGATCACTAGTGAAGTCGCCGTGGCCCCGATAGAAATCGCCAGCGCGATCCGCGCGCCATACAGCACGCGAGTGAACAGATCGCGGCCCAGATTGTCAGTGCCCAGCCAATGCTCTGCGCTGGCGGGCTGGAACCGGGCCACCGGATTCAGCGCGATCGGATCCCAGCTGCTAAGCCCCGCGGCCAGCGCGCCGATCACCGTTAGCGCAATCAGGATGCCGCCAAATGCGCCCAGCGGATCGCTGAACAGGCGGCTCAGAGCACCACGTCTACGGGCGGGCGCGGCTCTGGTTTCAGCGGGCAAGGTCATGGCGCACTCTCGGATTCAGCCAGGCGATCAGCAGATCCGCCACGAGATTGACGATCACGAAAAACACCGTGGTGACCAGTACAGTTCCCGTCACAATCGGATAGTTGCGTGAAATGATGGCATCATAGACCAGCTTGCCAATGCCGGGGCGGCCAAAGACCACCTCGGCAAAGACCGCGCTGGACAGCATCTGTCCGATGCCGATGCCCATAACGGTGATCATCGGCAAGATCGCAATGCGCAAGACGTAGTCATACATGATGCGATTTTCCGACAGGCCAAAGGCGCGGGCGGTGCGGACATACTGCTCATTCATCTCTTCCAGGATGGAGGCGCGCAATATCCGTGCGATGTAGCCGATCCAGGCCAGCCCAAGGGCAAGCGAAGGCAAGATTAATCGGTGCAGAATATCCCAAAACCCTCGGCCCGCGCCGATTGCTGGGAACCACCCTAGCTGGATCGAAAAGATCAGCAGCAGATATATGGCAATCACAAAGGCAGGCACCGACATCACCGACACTGACAGCACAGAACTGATCCGGTCAATGATGCCACCGCGATAGCGGGCGGAAAGGATGCCCAGCAGAACCCCCGGCACCAGCGCCACCACGACCGAGCCCAGGACCAGCAACAGCGTGTCGGGCAGCTGCGACAGGATGATGTTTAGAACCGGCGCGCCACTGATCGCGTCGCGCCCCAGATCGCCGCGCAACAATGAGGTCAGGAAATTGACCAACTGCGTTGGAAGCGGCTGATCCAGGCCCATACGGATCCGGAACTCGGCAATCAGTGCGGGGCTGGCGCGGGGGCCCAGCGCCACCCGGGCGGGATCGCCGGGGATGGCATAGGTCAGCATGAACATTGCCACAACCACGATCAGCACCACAGCGGCAGCCAGCAACAGCCGCTTCAGAAAATACTGCGCCATGACAACTCCGATCCCTTGCGAATCTCAGCCAGCGGCGGGCAGAAATTCCGGAAGGACGGGTTGGCCGTCCGGGCGGATTGCGGCCGCAATATCGACCTTGCTTAGCGCACCAACCGGGGTGAAGTTCAAAAAGACGAAATCGCCGGATTCCTCCATCAGATCCTGCATCTTTTTGTACATTTCATCGCGCTTGGCGGAGTCAACCTCGATCTGGGCCGCTGCCTGCAGCGTGTCGAATTCGGTATTCTCAAAGCCCTGCCAGTTCCAGACCCCGATCTGCTGCGAGGTGAACCACATGGTCGCCCAGCTGGGATCAGGCTGCATCGAGAATTGCATCAAAAACAGCTGCAGATCCTTGTATTTCTCACCCTCGTCCTTGCTGCCAAGGCTCCAGAATGTGCCGCTTTCGTATTGATTTATCTGGGCGTCGATGCCTACCTCGGCCAAGTTGGCCTGAATCACCTGAGCGGCAGCCAGATTCTCGGCCGTTTGCTGGATAGAGATCGTCAAGCTGAGGCTGCCGGCAACCCCGGCCTCTTCCAGAAGGGCGCGGGCCTTGTCGACGTCGCGGTTGTAGATGTTTTCGGCCCGGCTGCCGATCAAGGCGGGGGCGATGATCCCGGCGGCAGGGGTGGCACCGCCCAGATAGGCCGCATCGACAACCGTCTTGCGATCAACGGCATGCTGGATCGCCCGGCGCACATTTTGATCCACCAGCTGCCCATTCAACTGGTTGATGCCCATCCAGTAGTAGCTGAGGCCGTCATAGCGCTGGAACGTGCTGTTTGCGGGAGCGTTGGCGGCATAGCGCGGAATCGAAGACACGCTGACTTCGGTGAAGTCCAGATCCCCCGCCTCAAACCCCAAGTCGCCAGTCTTTGGGTCTTCGATCGGCACCAGATGCAGCTCGTCAAAGGCGATGTCGGTCAAAGTCCAGTCCGGGTTGCGCTCCAGAATCAGCCGGGTCTTGGGCTGCCATTCGCGGATCCGATAGGGGCCAGAAAAGCACGGCGGTTGGACCGCGAATTTGCCGCCTGCAGCTTCAATCGCAGCACGGGGCAGAATCACTCCACTGACGCCGGGCAGGGTGGTGGTCAGCAGCGGCGCAAACGGCTGTTTCAGCGCGATGATGCCGGTATATTGGCCCGTCACCTCAACATGGTCCAGCGTGGCCCAGTCTTCCATATAGGGCGAGTTCAGTTCGGGGTTTGCAATCCGCTCGAACGAATACTTGGCGTCCTCAGCGGTCATCTCGCCATAGTCGCCGGAATATTTGATGCCGGGTGCCAGTTCGAACGAAATATGGGTATCGTCCACGATCTGGTAGGACTTCATGGCAATGGAATGGGTCGTGAATTTGTTAGTGCCGGTTTCATAGGCCAGCGACGGGGCAAAGATGCAGCGAATGACCGTGGCGTCCACCGCGGAAGTCCAGAAAGCCGGATCAAGGTTCGAGATGTCTGCATAGATGCGCGCAGTCAGGATTCGGCCATTTGCACTTGTCTGGGCATTTGCCCCCGAGGCGAACGGCAGCCCGCCAAGCCCCGCAAAAGCACCCAGAGATGCGCCGTGGCGAAGAAAATTGCGTCGCGAAAATCTTCCGGTGCCTTTGGGATTTTGTGCCATGTGGAAGTCCTTTTCCATAAGGTTGCATTCGATATGACAGCCGGAACGAGGTCCATGCTTGCCAGCATATTCCGGCCACATCCCCCTGCGTCAAAGACGTGCCTCTGTGCATTTATCTGTCCTGAGGCAGAACTCTGCAAGCTGTTTGATGCTCGCGATAGCCGGATCGGTATTGTCAGAGGAAGTTCTCGCGAACCGGGTAGTTAGGGCAGGTAGCCTTTGTTGATGCCCCTACGATCGACCTTTCCGCTATTTCAAGACGTCGCCCTCGATCATCCGCCTTGCGGAAATGCGGCACGGCCATCACCCGCTGTCCTCTCTAGAAGTCGAAGACTCGCTGCATGAGCGCTGCATCAAAAATTGCCCGTAGGCGGTCCGTGTTTGTCGGAACTGGTTCGGGCTGGCGTTGCTTGCGGAGATCCCAATGGGCAGCGGGGCGGGATGTGTTGAAACTGTTGGTCGTGGTACCGGCAAGAGGTTTTCGTGACTATGAATGGCTATAGGCCCTACCGCCGGCGCGCGTTCGACAACAAGGACTGAAAGGGATGAAAATATGCGGGTTCGATCTCAGTCGCGTTTGCATCTGATGGGATTCGAAACTAATGGCGTGGTAATAAAATCAATATCTTACGCCCCAGAGAAGGTTGGGCCGCAGTCGCGTTCCCTCCGCCACTTGCCCTTGAGAAACCGTTCTCCCGATCCGGCTATGGCCGGATTTTCTCGTTGTATTCGAGGGTTATGCAGGAGGGGCTGTTAACCGGCACATTCCCTAAACGCAATTTAGTGGCGGCATGGCGCAACGACTTCAATCATCACCGTCCGCATTCAAGCCTCGCTGGCCTGACACCGACGGAATATGCTAATCGGTCACAAAAGGACCAAAACCTGTACAGAGCTAACTCATAAACGAGGACTCTCAGGGGAGCAGGTCAGGATACAGGCCGCCAGCGCCCAAGAGCATCGTCCCGATAGACCAAAGACCGACCATGCACTAACATTCAAACTGGACCACCCGATGGGGGCACTCCAGGGATGTTGTCTTCGATCGCGCAAAGGGATCGATACACTTTGGCCTGACGGCATCGGTCTGGAACCAAAGTTGTTATTGTCCGGTGCGATGCATCACAGTGTCCATATGTTCCTATTCTGCATCTAGAACTCTGATATCTAATTTCGCAAACACTTGGTCTACACGATGCTCATAGGAGATGACTTCTTGTGCCAGCCATCTCATAAAAAAGCGCTCGGCATCTGTTGGGTCCCTCTCTCGCGGTCGACAAATCCAGTATTTTTCCAGACTGCGCAGTCCCAATTTGATCGGGGCGACAAGGCGACCCTCTGAAATTGCGGCAAGGCACATAAAGCTGTCTCCGATCGTCACGCCGGAACCTGAAAGGGCCGCCGAAAGACAGTGACGTTGCCCCCAACTTTTATCCAGCGTGAGCGAGACTCCGGGTTTGAGTTTTGCCCATTTGGGCGGGTTGGGCAACGGGGACCGGTGCGGAGCTTTGCGGATTGCGCAGCGTCAGGCCCCGTTGCGGGGCGAAGGTCTGGGCGAACGCGGCGGGCGTTTGCCATCCGAGGCGGGAGTGGGGGCGTTCGGTGTTGTAATCGGTGCGCCAGGCGGCCAGCATGACGCGGGCATGGTGCGGGCATGGTGCGGGGACGGGAACAGGGTCTCGTTCAACCGCTCATCGCGCAGACGGCCGTTGAAGCTTTCGATGAAGGCATTCTGGGTCGGTTTGCCGGGTGCGATGTAGTGCCAGTCAAACTTGCGGTCATCCACGAACTTCAGGATCGCGTTTGAGGTGAACTCGGTCCCATTGTCGCTGACAACCGTCTGAGGTTTGCCGCGGGTGTCAAACAGAGTGGCCAATTCCCGCGCCACCCGTGCCCCCGATAGCGACGTGTCGGCGATCAGGGCGAGGCATTCGCGGGTGCAGTCATCGACCACAGTCATGATCCGGAACCGGCGGCCATCTGTTACCCGGCAGGTGATTGCGCGCAATCACCGAGAGGGCGTCAGCTGGTCGGACACGAAGTCCAGCGATCCCGTTGCCCGGCAGGTGATTGCATGCAATCACCGAGAGGGGGCGCTGGTTTGGCATCAATGGCAGCACCATCGGGGCCCGTGTGCCCATGGCACGCTTGCGCCCACCCCGGCGCCGCACGTGCAACTGTTCTTCGCGGTAAATGCGGAACAGGCGCTTGTGGTTCACCTCATGCCCCTCACGGCGCAGGAAGACAGGCAGCCGCCGCCTTACGGCGATTGCAGACAATCGCCTGTCGGCCAATGGATAGCCGAACCGCCGTCGGACCTTGGCCAGTTCTTTCAGCCGCTCCCGCAGCACAGGGTCATCCTGCCGGACCACTTCATAGCGCATGGTCATCCGGCAACAGCCGATCACCCGGCACGCCCGCCCCCTCTCGGCAGATTTGTTTCACAAATCGCCTGCCGGGCAACAGCATCGCTCATCTCGTGATTTGCCACCAGATGCGCGACCGCTTGCCGCTTCGCAGCGGGCGCTACCATTTTTTTCCCAGGAGATCCTTCAGCGCGGCATTGTCGAGCATCGCATCGGCCAGCAGCCGTTTCAGACCGGCGTTCTCGTCTTCCAGACCCTTCAGCCGCTTGGCATCGCTGACATCCATGCCGCCATGCTTGGCCTTCCATTTATAGACTGTCGCATCGCTGACGCCGTGCTTGCGGCACAGATCGGCAACGGAAATCCCGGCCTCGTGCTCCCTCAGAATGCCCCCTCTCGGCAGATTTGTTTCACAAATCGCCTGCCGGGCAATGGATGATCTGGTCTTCGGTGAATCTGCTGCGCTTCATCTCTGGCCCTTTCTGTTGGGCCAGAGTCTACATCAAACTGGATTAGCCGCAGGGGGCAACATCACCGCGGATCACGCTTTGGTTTGCCAGACAAGAACGCCAGTGCCAAAAGCCCGGCTATGATAAAGGCAGCGCTGTTGATGCGGGTTGCCGGCAGGGCCGCCAGCGCGGCAGTGATGATGCTTTGTTGCTGCTGAGTGCGGACAAACCTTTCGCGTCGACGGGCTTGCCCGGATGCGCTGATCCAAAAAAACAGCCCCAGACACATTGCTAGGGCTATCCCCGCCACTGCAAAAACCGCTGCCGTGACGCCGATGCTGCTGGCCAGAAGCAAGACCAGCCCGGAAACAGACGCGGCCCAGAAGGTGATGAACAAAAGCGCCGCGATGGCTCCAACCAGACCCGTCAGCGCAAACTGACGGGCGGTGGCCGTGGGGTTTGCCGTCATCAGTCGCGCCGCTATCGAAATCAAACGCGCCATCGCAGCCTCCTTAACGCCGGATCAGGAAGGCAACCAGAAACCCAAGGCCAACCGCAACCAGAAGGGATTGAACCGGGTGGTCGACGACCCCACGCTTGAGCCGTTGTTCCAGCGTGCTGACCTCGCGGCGGATCTCCTTGAGGGCCTGGCGAGCGCTTTCCATCGTTTCTTCGGCAGAGTGCGCGGCAGCTTCTGGCAAGGCATCAAGGCGAGCTTTGCCGGCTGAACCCAAAGTCTTGCCCAATGCGCCGATGTCTTGCCGGATCTGGGCAATTTCAGCGGCAAGATCGCCGCCAAAATCGCGCGGGTTGCTTGCCGGGGTGGCTCTTTCAGAAGATGTCTCTGCCATTTTTCGAATCCTTTCCTGGGGTGTAAGACAGTTTTAACGTGGGCTGTTGGGACCTGACGGGCCGGCGCGCCGCTAATGCGCCAGAAACACCGCTTGATCCGTCTGGGTGATCAATGTGCGGGTTGTGCCGCCGAAAATGGCTTCGCGGGTGCGGGAATGGCCATAGGCCCCCATCACGATCAGATCGGCGCCACAGTCCCGCGCGCGCGCCAGGATGCAGGCGCCCACCTCTTGCCCACCGCTGGGGTATTGGCGGACCGAGACGGTGCAGCCATGATGTGTCAGCCATTTGGCCACGTCGATGCCGGGGTCTTCGCCATCCTGGAATTCGCCCATTACTGGGTCGATCACCGCCACGATCACCTCTTCTGACTGTTGCAGCAGAGGCAGCATTTGATGAATGGCCCGGGCCGAATGCAGATGCGGAGTCCAGGCGACAAACACCTTTTTCGATGCGCTGACAGCTTTGGCCTGCGGGTCGTTCAGGATGATTCCCACCGGCGATTGGAACAAGACGCCGTAGGCCACCTGGCGAAACAACCGCTCAGCCGCGCGAAGATCATCGCCGATCAAGACCACATCGCAAAGCATGGCCCGCTGCGCGATAGCGTCAGCAATCACGGCATGTTCGGTTGCGATGATGCCAACTTCGCCCGCTACGCCATGCTTTTCCAGCAGCGCCGTGACTCCCTTGGCCTTTGTCTCCAGACTGATATTCAGGGTGGCCAGTTCACTTTGCCATTCTGTCGCGATCATCGGCGAGCCATAGGGCGGAACTCCGATCGTGTAATTGGGATAAGGCGGAGTCTCGGCGGTGATCACAATGACGATTTGGGCGGGAATGGTGCGAATGGCCTCAAGCTGCGGTTCCAGCGCCGCAAGATCGGCGTCTGGGCCGATGGCGATAAGGATGGTGCCGTTTTTCATGCTGTGGTCCTTTTGTTTGTGACCAGAACGCCAAAGGAGGTGCCGCCCGGGGGCGCGGGGGCAAAAGCCGCCGTGTCAGGGCTTTGGGGCCTTGGGGTTGATGGAAGGTTGCGGCACAAGGGTCTTGCCCAGCTCAATCAGCTTGGCCATTTCGTCGACATAGTCATTCGTCGCCTTTTGAACGAATTCGGCCTGAATGCGCTGAACCTCTGCGATGCCTTTGGCATTCAACAGATCATGCTGGGTTTGAACATCCTGCTGGACCCGTTCAGACATGAAGGCGAGTATCTGGCTGCCGATGGCAGACATGGTTTCCATCCATTGCGTGCCCATACCGGGTATTTGAGCGCCGGACATCTGCGAAAAACCGGTTTCCTGCATCCGTTTCATCATGTCGATCATCGGCGCGGCGATGTCACTTGCTTTGGGATCGTTGGCCATCGTCTTTCCTTTCGCAATTGAGCCTACCGCAGAAGGATACCGCGACAGGCTGTCTTGCGATTGACGAAGGTCAATCGGCAGGCTGCTGCCCTTGCTGCATCAGATGGCGGCAGGCCTTGGCCACGACCGCTTCTTCGTTGGTGGGCAGCACCAGCACCACGGGCCGCGCGTCTGGCGGGCTGATCCGCTCTGCATTGGCGTCATTGGCGGCACTGTCCAAAGTGATGCCCAGCCATGCCAACCGATCACAGATCAGCCTGCGGATCAGGCCCGAGTTTTCGCCAATGCCTGCCGTGAACACCATCGCATCCAGGCCGCCAATCGCGGGCACAAGCCCCGCCAGGATGCTGGCCGCGCGGTAGGCGAAAAGATCAATCGCTTCGGCCGCATGGGGGTGCGTGCTGTCTTGCAGCACCTGCATGTCGCTGCTGATGCCAGAGACGCCCATGAGGCCGGATTGGCGATAAAGCAGGTCTTCGATGGCGACGGCGTCCATCCCCTTGGCCTGCATCAGATACAACACCACACCGGGATCCAGCGCGCCGCAGCGGTTGCCCATCATCAGCCCGTCCAGCGCGGTGAACCCCATGCAGGTTGCTACACTCTTGCCGTCCCGCATCGCGCACATGCTGGCCCCGTTGCCCAGATGCGCCACGATCACACGGCCCTGCGCCTGATCGCCCAGATGGGCAGGCAGGGCGCTGGCGATGTAGTCATAGGACAGCCCGTGAAAGCCATAGCGGATAACGCCCTCGTCACTCAGCGCGCGGGGCAGAGCGAAGAGTTCGGCCACGCGGCTTTGCGTGCGGTGAAAGCTGGTGTCGAAACAGGCGATCTGCGGCATATCGGGCCGCCATTTCGAAACCGCCCGGATCGCGGCAAGGTTATGCGGCTGGTGCAGCGGCGCAAGGGGGGCCAGCGTCTGCAGGTCTGCCAGAACGGGATCGGTCACGCGCACTGGCCCGGAAAAGAACCGGCCGCCATGTACGACGCGATGGCCAACAGCGGCAAGCCTCTGGTCGCCAAGGTGTTGCGACAGCCAGGGCAGCAGCAGGGCGATCACCGCGTCATGGCCACTGGTGGCGGCCAGTTGCGCAAGGCCGCCGGCATCCAGTTCATGCCCGTCTGCGTCTTTGGCCGCAAAGCGGGGCGCGGTGCCGATGCCGGCGATCTTGCCGCTGATCATGACCGTCAGGGTTTCTGCGCCGGTAAAGACCGCAAACTTGAGACTGGAAGAGCCGGCATTCAGGGTCAGGATTGCACCTGTCATAGGTTTGCGCTGCCCGGATGCGCATGGATGAACAGTTGCGCCACGGCGGTCGAAGCCAGGCGCGACAGCACGCCATCGGCGCGGCTGGTCAGCACGATGGGAATCCGAGCGCCCAGAACGATGCCTGCCGCATCTGCGCCCGCCAGATAGATCAGCTGTTTGGCGATCATGTTGCCCGCCTCCAGATCCGGCACGATCAGGATATCGGCATCGCCGGCCACTTCGGATTGAATGCCCTTGGCCGCCGCCGCCGCTTTGGACACGGCGTTGTCAAAGGCCAGCGGCCCGTCGAGCAACCCGCCGGTGATCTGCCCGCGATCGGCCATCTTGCACAGGGCCGAGGCATCGACCGTCGAGGGAATCTTGGGGTTGACGGTTTCAACCGCCGACAGCAGCGCAACCTTTGGCACGGCAATTCCCAAAGCACGGGCAAGGTCGACGGCATTCTGCACGATATCGCGTTTCGTCGTCAGATCGGGAAAGATGTTGATCGCGGCATCGCTGATCAGCAGCGGCTTGGGGTAATTCGGCACATCAAGGACGAAGACATGGCTCATTCGGCGTTCGGTGCGCAGGCCGGTGTCGCGGTGAAAGACAGGTTCCAGCAGCTCATCCGTATGGATCTTGCCCTTCATCAGCATCTCGACACGACCTTCGCGCGCAAGCGCGACCGCCCGTTCGGCGGCGGCGTGACTGTGCGGCACATCAACAATCTCGACCCCGGTCAGATCGCGCCCGGCCTCGGCGGCAGCCGCCTCGATCCTGGCTTTCGGACCGACAAGAATCGGCACGATCATGCCCTTGGCTGCCGCTTCCATCGCGCCGTCCAGCGACAGGGCATCGCATGGGTGAACCACGGCGGTGCGCACGGGCGCCAAGGGGGCTGCAGCCTTCATCAAGGCCGCAAACCGCGCACCACTTTCATGCAGATGCACTTCGGGCAACATGACACGGGGGCGGCGCACCTTGACGGTGGGGGCGATGACCAGGGCCTGGCCTTCGATCACCGTCTCGCCGCTTTGGTTCAGGCACAGGCAACTCAGGGTGACCTGATGATGTTCGGCGTTTTTTTCAAGCACGGTGATGCGCACGGTGACGGTATCGCCAAGGCCAACCGCTTTGCGAAACTGCAGGCTTTGTTGCAGATAGATCGTGCCTGGCCCCGGCAATTCGGTGCCGAGGACGGCCGAGATCAGCGCGCCGCCCCACATGCCATGCGCGATGACTTTGTGGAACATGTCGGAATTGGCATAATCTGCGTCCACATGCGCGGGGTTCACATCGCCGGACATGACCGCAAAAAGCTCGATATCGTCCCGTTTAAGGGTCCGGGTCAGTTCCGCGCTCTCGCCAACCTTGATTTCGTCAAAGGTGCGGTTTTCGATGAATTGCATGGGGGATTTGCCTTTGTTTCAGGTGTTTTGGCGGCTTCAGCCGCGAACGTGATAGGTGCCATCGACGAAGGCGATATTTCCGGTGACCTGCCGCGACAAATCGCTGACCAGCCCGACGGCCATATTACCAACATCTGCTAATGGAGACGAGGCTTTGTTCGACCGCCAGGGATCTGACCGTGCCGTCCAGCGCCGATTTCACCGGGCCTATAATGTTGTAGTCGTCAATCACCATTTCCGCGCCATGAGAGTTGAGCGACATGATGGTCGCCACCGTCTTTCATCAATGGCACCGCCATCCGCGTCATGCGGATCAGCGAGTGGACAGAGACATCCATTGCCTGTGCAAACCCGGCCTTTGAGCAGTGGCTGACCGGGCCTTGCAGATTGTCTTTGGGGCAAAAGGCGATCGAATGAAGCAGAAAATCCAGCCGGCCCCATTTGCGGTCTATCGCGGCAAAGACCGCCTCTAGCTGGCCATCGACATCCAGCGGCATAAAAATTGGGGCATCCAGGCCCGCCACGACAGGGGCCACATAGGGCCTGGACCGCTCATCAGCGTAGGTAACCGCCAGTTCGGCCCCGGCTGTGTGAAAGGCGGTGGCGCATCCGTCGGCGATGGAATGGGCGTTGGCAATACCGACCACAAGGCCGCGCTTGCCTGCAAGAACGGACTTCAACATCGCTCCCTACACCTGCAACACATAGGTTCCGGGGGCGTCGCACAGGGCTGCATAGCCCTTTACGCCCATGGGGGGCGGTGCGGCTTTTGCGCCCGAGTGTTTGGCCAGCCAATCTGTCAGCACCGGCCACCACGACCCGTCAATGGGGGCTGTGGCCTCCATCCAGCGGTCAGGGTCGGTATAGGGATCATCCTTGGCCTTGGCGCGCAGGCGGTAATGGCGATGCGGATGGCCAGGTTCCGACACGATACCCGCATTATGCCCGCCGCTGGTCAGAACGAAGGTCACGTCGGTATCCGACAGCAGGTTGAATTTATAGACCGAATGCCACGGGGCCACATGGTCGCGTTCGGTTCCCACCAGAAAAACGGGTGCGCGGATGTCTGAAATGGCAACCGGGGCGTTGCCCACATGATACCGCCCCTCGGCCAGATCATTGTTCAGAAACATGTGGCGCAAGTATTCGGAATGCATGCGGTAAGGCATGCGCGTCGCATCGGCGTTCCAGGCCATCAGATCATTCATCGGGCTGCGTTCGCCCATCAGATAATCATGGATCACCCGCGACCAGACCAGATCGTTGGAGCGCAGCAGTTCAAACGCCCCCGCCATCTGCTTGGTATCAAGATAGCCCTGATCCCACATCAAATCATCCAGAAAAGCCAACTGGCTGTCATTGATGAACAGCATCAATTCGCCCGCCTCGGTAAAGTCGATCTGGGTGGCCAGCAGTGAAAGGCTTCGTAGCCGGTCATCGCCATCGCGCGCCATCGCCGCCGCCGCAATCGACAGCAGGGTGCCGCCCAGACAATAGCCTGTGGCATGGATCTTTTGCCCAGCCGTGATCGCACTGACCGCATCAATCGCCTGCATCACGCCCCGCGAGACATAGTCATCCATCCCCAGATCGCGGTCATCCGCATCGGGGTTTCGCCATGAGATCATGAAGACGCTGAAGCCCTGGCCAGTCAGATACCGAACCAGCGAGTTCTGGACGCTGAGATCCAGAATGTAGTATTTCATGATCCAGGCGGGCACGATCAGAATGGGTTCGGGGTGAACCGTGTCGGTGCTGGGCGCATATTGGATCAACTCGATCAGATGGTTGCGGAAAACCACCTTGCCGGGTGCGGTGGCCAGGTTGCGCCCGACCTGAAACGCATCCGCGCCAACCGGCCGTTCGCCAGCCTGCGCGCGGTTGGTATCCTCGACAAAATTCTGCCAACCGCGGATCAGATTCATGCCCCCTTCGCGCATCGTCTGAGCCATGACCTCGGGGTTGGTCAGGGCAGAGTTTGACGGCGAAAACATGTCCAGCATCTGACGCGTGGCGAATTCAACGACGTTTTCATGCTTTTGGGTAACGCCCACGACATCGGTGGTGGCGTTGTGCCACCATTGTTGGTTCAGCAAGAACGCCTGCTGCATCACGTTGAACGGCCATTTCTGCCAAGCCTCACCGCGAAATCTATTATCTTGCGGCAGCGGTGTGATGCACAGATCGCACGCATCGGGATTGCCCGCAAAATGGCCCGCATACAGGGCCAGACGTTGGGCTTTTTGCGCCGCTTTCTCCAGCAACTCCAAACGTTTACCGGGGGCAGAAGCCAGATGCAGCGCCCAGTCTGCATAGGCAGCACTTAGCGCAATCGGGGACAGGCCCGCCGTCAGCTTGGCAAGGGCGGCGTTCATGCTTTTGTCCAGCGTCTGCTCCATCGTCGCATGGGCATGGTTCCCGCGCGTATTGGGCAACGGGGTGTCTTGCGGTGACGTCTTGTGCGCCATGAAACTGGCCTTTCTGTTGCCAGCCGCCAGAGTGTTGCGGCCCATTGTGATACACGATTAGCGCAGGTGCCCGTTCCGATAATTGACGCTGATCAATTGCCGGCCTGCGTCGCCACGGCAAACGGCCTGCCAAGAGTGTTGCGCACAGCATGCCTGACACGGGCCGAATAACACGGGCCGCATGGTACGGGATAGGTTGTAAGCAATGAACAGAAAATGGCTGATCGCCTTTGATCGGGTCGAACGACTGGCGACGGATTCATTCGCCTCGCAGGCAGAGTTGGACAATGGCCGCAACACGCTGAACACCGCTCATGCGGGGGTGACCGCGGCAGAAGCGGGCGGGTCGTGTCGTGGCGCTCACCTAGCTGTCGGGCCTTTACATGTCGATCTATCTGCCGTCGCGCGATGCCCAACGAGTGCGGGACCAGTTGACGTTCCGCGTCAAGCTGACCATCGCGCCCGAATTGCTGGTGCAATACGCCGACCGCGCGCGGGCGGGCGGAGGTGCCGGGCACCGGCTATATGCTGGTGGATGAGAGCGCGGAATGGAGTCACCCTGGACATCCCGGCGGGCCACATGGCAGGGGTGCGCCGCGTGCAGGCGCGCCAGAGGCAGGTTTTGGGCGGCAACACCCGCATCGCCTATATGCCACAGGGGCTGTGGCGCAACCGTTACCCCACCCCGACCGTGACCGACAACCTTGATTTCTTTGGCCGCCTGTTTGGCCAGCCATAGGCCGAACGGCAGGCGCGGATCACCGATCTGTTGCAGGCCACCGGCCTTGATCCGTTTCCCGACCGCCCCGCAGGCAAGCTGTCTGGCGGCATGAAGCAAAGGCTGTCGCTGTGTTTGGCGCAGATCCACAACCCCGATCTGCTGATATTGGACGAGCCAACGACGGTTGCGGACCGCTTGTCGCGCCAGCAGTTCTGGGATCTGATCTACCGCATCCGAATGATGCGCCCCGGCATGAGCGTGATCGTCGCCACCAGCACGCCCGATCAAGTGCGCGAACAGGCCGGGCAGCCGGCGCTGGAGCAGGCGTTCATTGCGCTGTTGCCCGAGACCGCGCGGCAGGGCCGCCGCGATGTCGTGGTGCCGCCGCGCACGCATCTAGACGGGCCGCCCGACTTTGGCCGCATGCTGATGCGCGATGAGCGGGCCAAGGTGCGGATTGCCATTGATGCGGCCATGCCGTTCCGGGCGGAAACCGCGCGCAGCTATCTACAAGGGCTGGCGCTGTCGTATATGACCGATCAGACCGAGCGTCGGTATGGCGAGGTGGTGGCGACAAGTGGTGCCACGGTCGAGACCCGGTTTCGCTGTAATCAGGCGTTCAAATCGGTCTTTGCCATCGTGCCATCGGTCATCCTGCCGATGCTGGTACTGATCCCCGCGATGATGGGGGTGGTGCGGGAAAAGGAAACCGGATTCATTGCCAATTTCCTCTCTACCGCGGTGACGCTGACCGAATTCGTGCTGGGCAAACAATTGCCCTATGTCATGATCGCCTTTATCAGTATCCTGACCTTGCTGGTCGTGGCTTATGGGGTGTTTCAGGTGCCGATCCGGGGGGTCTGGCACGGCCTTTCTGGTGAGCAGTCTTCTATTTGTGTCGGCGACGACGGGGTTCGGGGTGCTGATCTCGACATTTACCAGAACCCAAGTTGCCGCCAACTTTGCCGCCGCAATCATTGCTATCATTCCGGCGGTCAATTTTTAGGTCCTGCTGATGCCATTGTCCTCGCTGTCTGGTGGTGGCTGGCTGATCTGGCTGGGGTTTCCGGCGTCGTGGTTTCAGCAGATCAACGTCGGCACCTTTACCAAAGAACTGCGCAGCCTGTGGGCCGATCCGCTTGCTAATCTTGCAGATCATTTCAGTGTTCGGCTTTGTGGTTTATGCTGTGGCCACGCTGCCAATCAATCTGGTGGTCACGGCGCAGTTCAACCCGAACCTGCAATCGACGTGGTTTTCGTCCGTCATGCAGGTGATCAACAACGTGACGATCCTGCCGGTGTTGCTGACCGGGGCCGCCCTGATCCGTAAGCGAGAGCACGGCACGATCGAGCATTTGCTGGTAATGGTGGTGTCGCCTGCCGAGGTCATGCTGGCCAAGACCTGGGCCAATGGTCTGGCGATCATCGTGGCCGCCATCCTGTCGCTGCGGCTGGTGGTGCTGGGCAGTCTGGCTGTGCCGATTGCGGGGTCGATCACGCTGTTTGTGGCGGGATTGGGGATTTTGCTGGCCACATTTACCACGTCGATGCCGCAGTTCAGCCTTTTGGCGCTGCCGGTTCTGGTGATCATGAACCTTTTGTCAGGCAGCGCCACGCCGATGGAGAGCATCCCAGAGTGGTTGCAGACCTTCATGCAGATCTCTCCTTCAACCCATTTCATGGCGTTCTCGCAGGCCATTCCGTATCTCGGCGCGGGGCGGAAAATGGCCTGACCCAACGTGATTGTCATGCTGGGCCTGAGTGCGGTTTTCTTTGCCATCGCGTTGATGCGATTTCGTCAGACGATGTCGGCCGCGCAATAAAATCTGCGGCGGTTCGGCTTTTGACGGATGTCAATCCTCCGCCCGGCATTCCTGCAATCTTGGTGAAAACCGTAATTCAACGGCCTTCGGCGGCGGTTGCCAAGAGCAAGGAGAAAGCAGATGTCGACAGATATGACCGCGACCGGCGGGCCCACGACCAAGGCTGCGCCCGGCACGCTGGGGCTGTTGCCGCTGACCGCACTTGTCGTGGGGTCGATGATTGGCGGTGGCGTGTTCAGCCTGCCGCAGAACATGGCGCGCGGTGCGTCGGCGGGCGCGATCACCATCGGCTGGCTGATCACCGGGATCGGCATGCTGGCGTTGGCCTTTGTTTACAAGAACCTTTCGACGCGAAAGCCGGGGTTGGATGCAGGCCCCTATTCCTATGCCCGCGCCGGGTTTGGCAATTTTGTCGGTTTCAACAGCGCCTGGGGCTATTGGCTGAGCGCGTGGATCGGGAACGTATCCTATGCCGTGCTGATCTTTGGCGCGCTGAGTTATTTTTACCTGCCCTTTGGCGCTGAAGGGAACACCTGGCAGGCGATCGTCGGCGCGTCGATCTGTGTCTGGCTGGTGCATGCGCTGGTCCTGATGGGCGTGCGGCAGGCGGCGATCATCAACACGATCACCACAATCGCCAAGCTAGGGCCGATTTTCCTGTTCATCGTAGTGGCGCTGGTGGCGTTCAACATGCCGACCTTCCGTCTGGATTTCTGGGGCACCGAGGCGCTGACTTTGGGCAGCATCACGGCACAGGTCCAAAGCACGATGCTGGTGACGCTGTGGGTCTTTATCGGGATCGAGGGGGCCAGCGTCGGCTCTGGGCGCGCGGCCAAGCGCAGCGATATCGGCCGCGCGACGATCTTGGGATTTGTGACGGTGCTGCTGCTCTATCTGCTGGTGTCCCTGTTGTCCCTTGGGGTGATGGCACAGCCTGAATTGGCGGCGTTGCCTGCCGCCGCATCCATGGCGAATGTGCTGGAGTCCATTGTTGGGCCATGGGGGTCTGTCGTGGTGCGGATCGGTCTTGTGATCTCGGTCGCGGGCGCGTTTCTCAGCTGGACTCTACTGGCAGCCGAAATCCCGTTTCGCGCCGCAAAAGAGGGGATCTTGCCTGATTTCTTTGCGCGGGAAAATGCCAATGGCTCGCCCTCGGGGGCGCTTTGGATGACCAATATCTGCGTACAGATCGTGCTGGTTGTCACGCTTTATGCCAATTCCACCTATCTTGCGCTGTTCTACATCGCCTCGACCGCGATCTTGGTGCCTTATGTGTTTTCAGGGGCTTACGCGCTGAAGCTGGCGTTGACGGGCGAAAGCTATGGCCCGGCTGAGGGGCGCGGCGTTGATATGGCAGTTGGCGCGCTGGCCACGGTTTATGGTGTCTGGCTCGTCTATGCGGCAGGGCCTGCGTATCTCTTGATGTGCGCCATTCTCTATGCGGTCGGCATCCCCGTCTATCTCTGGGCCCGCAAATCGCATGACAAACAGACCTTTACCCCGGTTGAGACCTTGATTGCACTGGGACTGGTTGGGGCTGCCGTGGTGGCCGGATATCTGATGTGGTCGGGCGCGATCAGCGCTCTTTGACACGCCTGGATTTATATAAGGAGGGTCTGTCATGGACCAACAAACTACGCTTGGCGTGCATTCCGAAACCGGCATCTTGCGGCAGGTTATCGTCTGCCGCCCCGGTTTGGCGCATCGCCGTCTGACGCCGGAAAACTGCCAGGCCCTGCTGTTTGACGACGTGTTCTGGGTCAAGCAGGCCCAGAAAGATCATGACGTTTTTGCCACTGTCATGCGCGGCGAAGGCATCGAGGTGCTGGATGTGAATGACCTGTTGGCCGAGGTTCTGGACATTCCACGCGCGCGCGACTGGGTGCTGGATCATCGCATCACGCCCGATCAGATCGGCGTCGGCATGATGGCTGAATTGCGCGGCTGGATGGATGAATTGACCGGCGTGCAAATGGCCGAATACCTATTGGGCGGGCTGGGAGTCGACGATCTGCCGTTCAAGCCGTCGGGCCTGTTCGGCAGTTATCTGGGCCAGCACGGGTTGATCCTGCCGCCGCTGCCCAATGCCCTGTTCACGCGCGACAATTCGGCGTGGATTTATGGCGGGGTTGCGGTCAACCCGATGCACTGGCCCGCGCGCCGGCCCGAGACTCTGCTGAACACCGCAATTTATAAATTCCACCCCAAGTTTGCCGGCAAGACCACGATCCACTGGGGAGACCCAACGCAGGATCACGGCCTCGCCACGGTCGAAGGCGGCGATATCATGCCCGTCGGCAATGGCACCGTGCTGGTCGGAATGGGTGAGCGGTCTTCGCCCCAAGGCGTGGGCCAACTGGCAGAGGCGCTGTTCGAGTCGGGTGCAGCGGAACGGGTGTTGGCCTTTCGCATCCCCAGTTCTCGCGCGGCGATGCATCTGGACACGGTCTTTACCCTGTGCGGAGGCGATGTTGTTACCACCTTCAAAGAGGTGGCCGATGCGCTGATCTGCTATGACATCCGCCCCGGCGACGGCCCTGCCCCCCTACAGTTCCGCCACGATCCGCGCCCGATCTTTGACATCGTAGCCGAGGTGCTGGGGTTCAAATCCCTGCATGTCGTGCCCACGGGGGGGCCAAATGCAGCGGAACAGTCGCGCGAGCAATGGAACGATGGCAACAACGTGCTGGCGCTGCGTCCTGGGGTCGTCATTGGTTATGACCGCAACGATGACACCAACGCCGCGCTGAAAGCCGCCGGGATCGAGGTTATGGCCATTCCCGGCGCCGAACTGGGTCGTGGCCGCGGCGGCGGGCATTGCATGAGCTGCCCGACCATGCGCGACGCCGTATAGGGCGGGGCGGGCAAGTGACCGATCACACCTCTTTGACCAACTATCGCGATCCGCTGGATACCCAAGGTGGGTCTGCCGTTCAGCGCAACCGCGAGCTGGTGCGGTGTGCGGTTCTGGCTGCCAACAGCCACAACACGCAGCCGTGGCTTTTTGACGTCAGCGCCGATCGCATCACTCTGCGCACCGACCCGCGTCGGGCGTGCCCTGTCGTCGATCCTGACAATCACCACATGTTTGTCAGCCTTGGCTGTGCTGCGGAAAACATCGTGATTGCCGCGACAGGATATGGTCTGAATGTGGTGCCCCGGATCACCCAGGGTGGAACGGTGATCGAGATTGATCTGAAAGGCGGGGACATCGCACCATCGCCCCTGATCGCGGCCATTCCGCTGCGCCAATCGACAAGAGGGGCCTATGATGGATCAGCCCTGACTGATGCAGAAAAACGCGCGCTGACGCAGGCGGCCACCGCGCCGAACGTGTCGTTTCAGCTGTTGCAGACGACAAAAGACAAGGCTGCGCTGCGCGAGATTGTCGTGGCTGGAAACACCGATCAGATGAGAAATCCGGCATTCGTCGAGGAGCTGACCCATTGGCTACGGTTCAGCCCGCGAAAGGCCGGGCACCAGCGTGATGGGCTGTTCGGGAAATGCCTGGGCAACCCCGGCCTGCCCGAGTGGTTGGGCCGGATGATCTTTCCGCTGGTCTATCGTGTCGGCCCGGAAACTGCGAAACTGCGCGCCCGGATTGACGGCTCATCCACTTTGGCGGTCTTTGTCAGCCATCATGATATGCCAAAGAACTGGATCGAAACCGGGCGCGCCTTTCAGCGGTTTGCATTGGTCGCCACGTCGTTGGGGCTGTTGAACGCGCATATCAATCAGGCGGTCGAGGTGCCTGCACAGCGGGCCCGTGTCGCAAATCTGCTCGGCCTGGCAGCGGGCCGCCCGTCCTTGGTGCTGCGGATCGGCCATGGGGAACGGCTGCCCTATTCCTACCGCCGCGATATTGGTGATGTCCTGCAGAAATCGGAATAAGAAAGATAAATGAATGGCTTACAACCTGAAAAACCGTCACTTTCTGACCCTGCGGGATTATTCCCCGCGTGAAATCGGATTTTTGCTGAAACTCGCCGCGGATCTGAAAACCGCGAAGTATGCCGGCACCGAAGTGCCGAAGCTGCAAGGCAAGGATATCGCGCTGATCTTCGAAAAGGACAGCACCCGCACCCGCGTCGGATTCGAGGTGGCGGCCTATGATCAAGGTGCGCGCGTCACCTATCTGGGGCCGACGGGGTCGCATATCGGGCACAAGGAATCCGTCAAGGATACCGCGCGGGTGCTGGGCCGGATCTATGATGCCATCGAATACCGGGGCTTTGGCCAGACGGTCATCAACCAGTTGGCCGAATTCTCGGGTGTGCCAGTTTATAATGGCCTGACGGATGAATTCCACCCCACCCAGATCCTGGCCGATTTCCTGACCATGCAGGAG
>JBATPI010000063.1:0-40870 GCA_049291415.1 Paracoccaceae bacterium
GCACATGCACCGCGCGGCCTGCGTCGCGATACAGCGCCCCATTGGCCCCCAGCGTCACAACCACCGCGCCAACCCCGCGCGCAATCAGCGCATCCGCCGCGCGCGTGGCACTGGCCACATCGGTCACGGTGATACCGGTCAGGGTTTCCGCCTCGGTCTCATTCGGCGTCAGGAAATCGCACAGACCCAGAATCTCATCGCTCAGTTCCGCCGCGGGTGCCGGGTTCAGGATCGTCGCCACTCCGGCTGTGCGCGCAATCTGCAACCCCCGCAGCGCCGCCGGGATCGGCTGCTCCAGTTGCGTCACAAAGCAGGCTGCCCCAGCGATCAGCCCGGCTTGCGCCTGAACATCCTCAGCAGATATCCGCGCCGCCGCCCCGGGCGAGACGATGATCGCATTGTTCCCCGTTGCCGCCTCCAGGAAAATATAGGCCGCCCCGGTATAGCTGTCGGGATCCTCAGTCACCTCCGGGATCACCCCGGCCTTGGCCCATGTCGCCCGCGCGATCTGCGCAAAATCATCGCACCCCAACCGGGTGATGAAATGCACCGCCCCCCCTGCGCTGGCCATCGCCGCCGCCACCGCCTGGTTTGACCCCTTGCCCCCCGGCCCCAAGGCAAAGCTATGGCCCAGAATGGTCTCGCCCATCTTCGGCTGCCGCTCGGCCCGATAGGCGGTATCGGCCACGAAAATCCCCAGGATCACAATCGGTTTCATCTCATTCCTCCGGCGCGATCACGCCCTTGCGCAGCATGAAACAGCCATAGAACCGCCGCTCGCCGGTCTGGATCACCGCATAGGCAGCCCGCGCCATATCGTAGAACGCAAACCGCTCGATGCTGATCATCGGGCGCGCGCGCCCCTCAACGCGGTCAATCTCGGCCTGCACTTCGGCCTGCACCGGCGGCACCTCACCCGGCGCACCCACCACCTGCATCCTGCCCGCGAAATCGGGCACAAAGGTATCCAGCGGCAAGACCGACAGGATCGCCTGCGCCGCCTGCGCCGAACTCAGGTTCTCCATCCGCAGCAATTGCCCCGTCACCGTCGCCCGCGCCACGGAATCGGCGGGAAAGTTGGTGTCGGCCAGGATCAGCACATCGCCATGCCCCATCGCCCGCAAACACCGCAGCACATCGGCATTCAACCGATTGTCGATCCCCTTCAGCACTGCTCTTCTCCTTATTTTCTGTCGAAAAATATCCTGGGGGTCCGGGGGCAAAGCCCCCGGCGCCTGCCATTACAGCCGCACGCCTGACGCTTTATCGAACAGATGCACCTTGCCCGCATCCGGTGCCAACACCACCGTATCGCCGGGGCGAAACCGCACCCGGTCACGAAACAGCGCCACAACATCGCGGCCGTCTGCGCGCAGGACGACATGAGTTTCCGACCCTGTCGGTTCCACCACCGCCACCGTGCCCGCCAGACCTGACGCGCCCTCGGCCAGATGCTCGGGCCGGATGCCATAACTGACCTCGCGCCCTTCGGCGACCTTCATACCCTTGGGCAAGGGCAGCAACGCGCCCGCCACCTGAACCGCGCCGCCGCGTACCACGCCAGGCAGGATGTTCATCGACGGGCTGCCGATAAAGCTGGCGACAAAGATATTCGCCGGGCTGTCATACAGATCCAGCGGCGCGCCGACCTGCTCGATCCGCCCGCCTTGCAGCACGACGATCCGGTCTGCCATCGTCATCGCCTCGATCTGGTCATGCGTCACATAAACCGTGGTGGTTTTCAGCCGCTGGTGCAGTTCACGAATCTCGGTGCGCATCTGGACCCGCAGTTTGGCGTCCAGGTTCGACAACGGCTCATCAAACAAGAACACCGCCGGATCGCGCACGATGGCCCGGCCCATCGCCACCCGCTGGCGCTGCCCACCCGACAAGGCGCGGGGATAGCGGTCCAGATAGGGCGTCAGGCCCAGAATATCAGCGGCCCGATCCACCTTGGCGGCAATCTCGGCCCGGTCCATCCCGCGCATCTTCAGCGCAAAGCCCATATTCGCGCCGACCGTCTTATGCGGATACAAGGCGTAGTTCTGGAACACCATGGCGATGTCACGCTCGGACGGTGGCAGGTTGTTCACCCGCCGCTCGCCAATCCGCACATCGCCCGAGGTCACCTCTTCCAACCCCGCGATCATTCGCAGCAGTGTGGATTTGCCACAGCCCGACGGCCCGACCAGCACCACGAATTCCCCATCGGGAATATCCAGGTCCAGCCCGTGGATCACTTGCAGTCCGCCATAGGCCTTGGTCAGCGCCCGGATCGTCACTTCGGCCATGTGGCCCCCGCCTTCCCGTTGTCTGCGCCCAGACTATGCGCAAGGCAAAGCGGCTGTCCACCGGCTGATCAGCTAACATGTTAGAATCTTGACAGACCCCCGATCCGGCTGCGAAGGTTCAATCAAGGGAATGCTGCTGCCAGGGGTTGGGAGGCCCCGTTGCGCCATGCTCAGGGTATCTGACCCTGTCTTGCATCGCATGGACCACGGCCTTTCCGGCACGTCACGACGCAAAGAAGAACGCGCTCTGCCCCCAGGGGCCAAGCGGGCGCCAATGGGAGGACTGATCGTGAAAGTTGATCTTTATAATTATGCCAGCCAGCTAAGTCGCCGCCGGTTTTTGAAGGGTGCCACCGCGCTGGGGGCCGCCGCCGCCATCCCGGCGGGCTTTGCGCCCCGCATGGCATCGGCACAAGACAGCATCCGCGCCCAGATCCTGGCCATTCCGGGCGTGGGCGCGGGCAGCCCGACCGATGCCGACTGGCAAAAGGTTGGGGAACTGTGTCTGGCCGCTACCAAGGCCAATGTGGCAGAAGGTGAATTTGCCGGGGTTGAGCTGACCTTCATGGGCCTGAACAACCAGAACCTGCACAACTTTCTGTTCCGTGGTTTCCTGAAACCGTGGGAGACCTATACCGGTGCCAAGATCAACTGGATCGACCTGGCCCAAGGCGATTACAACGCCCGCCTGCAGCAATCCATCGCCACAGGCACGGTTGATTTCGACATTCTGGAGATGGGCGCACCGTTTGAGGGTGACACCGCGGGCCGTGGCCTGTTGGATGAGATGCCCGACTGGGTCGCCACCCAGATTGAGGCTGACGACATGGTCAGCTATCTGAAGCCCCCGGTCGGCACCTGGAACGGCAAGACCTACCGCGTCACCGTTGACGGCGATTGCCACACCTTCAGCTATCGCAAGGACTACTTTGGTGAGGGCGGCATCGGCGGTGCCGAGGTGCCCAAGACCTGGCAAGAGGTCAATGCCGTCAGCAAGGCGCTGATGGGCCAGACCGACCCGCTGACCGGCCTGCCCGCCTTTGGCTATCTGGACCCGCTGAAGGGCTGGGGCGGCTTTGGCTTTTACTTTCTGGAAAACCGCGCTGCGGCCTATGTCAAACACCCCGGCGACAAGGCCTGGCTGTTTGATCCCGAAACGATGAAGCCGCGCGTCAACAACCCGGGCTGGGTGCAGGCCATCCAGGACGTGATGGACCTGATCGAGGCGGGTGCCTATCCCGCCGACCAGATCAACGCAGACCCCGGCACCACCGCGTTCAGCCAGTTTCTGGCAGGCACCGGATCCATGTTGATGTGGTGGGGCGATGTCGGGTCATCGGCGCGCACCTCGGATACTTCTGTGGTGGGCGATGTGGTGGGTTTTGGCATCAACCCCGGATCCGACCGGGTCTATAACGCCCAGACCTCGGCCTGGGAGGAAACCTATAATGAGGCCCCGAACATGGCCTATATCGGCTGGGGCGTCTACGTCACCACCAACGTCTCTGCCGATGAGAAAAAGCGCAAAGCAGCCTGGTCCGCTGCGGCCCATCTGGGCGGCAAGGATTTGTCGCTATGGACTTCGGCCTATCCGTCGGGGTTCCAGCCCTACCGCAACTCACACTTCAACTATGATGAGTGGGAAGCAGCCGGGTATGATCGGGCCTATATCGAAGACTACCTCGGCTCGAACCTGGACAGCTACAACCACCCTAACGCCGCGATCGAGCCGCGGATCCCCGGTATCTTCCAGTATTACTCAGTGGCCGAGGATGAATTGTCCAAGGGCTTTGCCGGGCAATACAAATCGGCCCAGGAAACCGCTGATGCGATTGCGGCCGCCTGGGAAAAGATCACCGACCAGATCGGCCGTGACAGCCAGATCGCCCTCTACAAGGCGTCTCTGGGCATGTGACACGGCTTTCCGACACCGGCGCGCGCCAGCACGGCGCGCGCCCCTATATCAGGATGAGACAGACCAGTGAGCGGTTCTGAACTGCACGTCGTAACCAATGATGCCATATCCGACGGGCGGCGTTGGCTGGGCCGCGCCATGGTCTGGGGGGCGGCGGCCCTGCTGGTGCTGGTGGCGGGTCTGCAAACCCTGCAGACCAACGGCCACGGCGACTATGGTTTTCAAACCTGGCGCCCCACGCTTTACGCCTATCTGTTCTGGGCGATCTGCCTGTGTATCGCTCAGGTCATCACGCGCGGCGAGCAGGGCAAGCGCACGCTGTTCGTGCTGCCCGCCGCGCTGTTTGTGGTGTCGCTGACCGTATTCCCGCTGCTTTTCGGTCTGACCATCGCGTTTTCCGACTGGAACCTGTCCAGCCCCACAGGGCGCAGCTTCAACGGCACCGCCAATCTGGTGCAGATGTGGCATGATCCGTTCTACTGGAACGCGCTCTACAACATGGTCTGGTATGTGCTGGCGATCAGCGTCGAATATGCCATCGCCTTCGGTCTGGCGCTGCTGCTGTCCGGCCAGATCCGGGCGCGCAAATTCTTTCGTGTCGCCTTTCTGTTGCCTCTGATGCTGTCACCCGTTGCGGTCAGCTGGATGATCGGCAAATCAATGCTTGAGGCCCGCTTTGGCCCCTTGGCACGGCTGGCGCGCAGTCTGGGCATCGACAATCCATCGTTCTTTGACAGCGCGGCAATGGCCAAGACCACCATCATGGTACTGGATGCCTGGACCTTTATCCCTTTCATGATGATCATGCTGCTGGCCGGGTTGCAGGCGATCCCGAAGGAATTGCAAGAGGCCAGCAAAGTCGATGGCGCCACCGGCTGGAAAGCGTTCTGGGAGGTGACCTTCCCGCTGATGCTGCCGGTCTCGATCACCGCGGTGATGATCCGCATCATCTTCAAGCTGAAGCTGGCCGATGTGGTGATCAACACCACGGCGGGCGGCCCGGGCGGGGCCACCGACACCGTTACCAGCTTTATCTTCCGCGAATACCGCGACCGCTCGAACGTCGGCTATGGCACCATGCTGGCGATGGTCTATCTGGTGCTGATCGTGATTTTCATGACCGTCTTGATGAAATGGGCCGCGAAATACGCGCGTCCGCAGACCTGAGGGCGGCATGGGCAGCCAGATCTTTCACGACAGCGACACAGATCGGGGCCACCGCGCCCGCTGGTGGACCAGCCGCATTGCGATCTATGGCGCGCTGAGTGTCTGGGCAATCATCTGCCTGTTCCCGATCTATTGGACGCTGACCACCAGCTTCAAGATGGCGCCCGACGTGATGAAGGGCAACATGATCCCCTGGGTCGATTTCACCCCGAAATGGAAAGGCTGGGAGGCGATTGGCCTGTCACCCAAGACCCTGATGCAGGAAAGCACGGTCCGGGCCGAGTTTCTGAAGCGTTTCGCCAATTCGGCAGTGATCTCGCTGTGTTCTTCGGCGCTGGCGGTGGGGTTGGGGTCGCTGGCGGCCTATGGCCTCAGCCGGTTCCGCTACAAGTTCGGCTTCATGAAGAACGACGACATCTCAATTTTCTTCCTCAGCCAGCTGATCCTGCCGCCCGGGGTTTTGGCGCTGCCGTTTCTGGGGCTGTATAAGGAGTTGGCCCTGCTGGACACCCGCGTAGGTCTGATCCTGCTTTATACGTTGACCGTGCTGCCAATCGTGATCTGGATCATGAAGGATCAGTTCACCACCATCCCGACAGAGCTGGAAGAGGCGGCAATGGTCGATGGTCTGGGGATCTGGGGGGCGTTTTTCACCATCATCCTGCCGATCGCCGCGCCGGGCATGGTGGCGGCCTTCATCCTGTCGCTGGTGCTGACCTGGAATGAGTATTTCTTCGCCGCCCTCCTGACCTCAACCCACGCCAATACACTGCCGGTGATGGTGGCCAGCCAGACCGGAAGCCAAGGCATTTCCTGGTGGTCGATGGCCGCACTGTCTTTTGCGGCGATCCTGCCCCTGATCATCATCGGCGTGGCACTGGAGCGCTATATCATCAAGGGCATGGCGGCAGGCGCCATCAAGTAAAACGGGCAAGTAGGATGGGCAATATTGCCCATCCTACCGGGACCCGCACTCAATCCCCCGCCGGGGCCTCGGGATGCAACAGCCCCTCGCGTCGCAAATCTGCCCATAGATCCGGCGGGATCACCGCCGCCGCGGCCGCCAGATTGCTGTTCATCTCGGCCAATCCCGCGCCGCCCGGGATCACGCTGACCACCGCTGGATGAAACAGTGGGAACTGGAACGCCGCATCAACCAGCCGCACGCCATGACGTGCGCAGACGGCTTGCAACTGCCCCGCCCGCTGCAGCACCCAGTCAGGCGCCGGGGCGTAATTCCACACTGCCCCCGGCACCGGTCCGGTGGCCAGAACCCCGGCGTTATAGGGCCCGCCGATCATCACCCCCACCCCGCGCGCCGCTGCAGCGTTCATGAACGCCAGGCTATCCTGCTCCAACAAAGTATAGCGCCCGGCCAACAGGAACAGATCGAAATCACCGCGGTCCAGCATCCACTGGCAAGGCTCCCAAGCGTTCACGCCTGCGCCAAAAGCCCGGATCACCCCTTGATCTCGCAGGGCCAACAGCGCGTGGTAACCGCCGGCCATGAACTCATCCAGCCGCGCCTGCAGCGCCGCTTTGGTGCCATGGTTGGCCAGATCCAGATCATGGGCATAGAGGATATCGACCCGGTCCAGCCCCAGCCTTTCCAACGAAAACTCCAGGCTGCGCATCACCCCGTCATAGCTGTAATCATAGATCTCATTGCGTGAGGGCACGTCGATCCACTTGTCCAACCCATCGCGCGTCTGGGGCGTGGCCACCCGAAACAGCCGCCCCACCTTGGTCGAGATCACATAGTCGTCACGCGGTTTGCCGCGCAAAAACGGGTTCAGCCGGGTCTCTGACAGGCCCAGCCCGTACAGCGGAGCGGTGTCGTAGGTGCGGATCCCGGCCTCCCAGGCGCGATCCAGAACCGCCCGCGCCTCAGCGTCACTGACCGCACGGAACAGGTTGCCGATGGGGGCCGAGCCAAAGCCCGCCTCGGTGAACTGCAGCCCGGCCTTGCCTTGTCTGTTCCACTTGCGAGTCTTTTGCATGGTGCCCCCCTGTCTGGCTGACATGCTAGTATGTCACGCCTTCCCAGCCAAAGACTTTCGCGCTAGCCTGACCCCAACAAGGAGGCCGGATGTCACGTTTCACAGCCGTTTTCAGGGATAAAAAGCCGGTAATCGCCATGGTGCATCTGGTGGCCATGCCCGGCACGCCGCTGGATGATGCCCACGCCACACGAGGCGGCAAATGATCCGGGACACCCTGATCGAGTTGATGCTGATCCCCGGCCTGTCGGGGTATGAGACCCGCGTAGCCGCCGCCATCGCAGGCCATCTGGACCGGATGGGTCTGCCGCATTCCTCGGACCGGTTGGGCAATCTGATCTGCACCATTCCCGGCGACCCCACCCTGCCTTCGGTGATGATCTTTACACATATGGATCAGTTGGGGTTCATCATCCGCAAGGTTGAAGAGCAGGGCCTGATCCGGCTGGAGCGGCTGGGCGGTGTGCCCGAGCGCGCGCTGGCGGCGCAGGCGGTGGTGCTATGCACCGACACCGGCGATCTGCCGGGGGTGATTGCCAACAAATCGCACCACGCCACCACGCCGGATGAGAAATACCGCGTCCTGCCCTATGCCGAGCTGTATGTAGATGCGGGCTTTGCCAGCCGCGCGCAGGCCGAGGCTGCGGGCGTCCGCATCGGCACCCCGGTCTGCTATGCGCCCCGCGTGATGGAGCTGGCGGGGGGCCGCATCGCGGGCACCTCGGTCGATGACCGGGCGGGCTGTGCGGCATTGCTGGCGCTGGCGACAGCACGGATGGCAAAACCGGGGCCGACCCTGCATCTGGTCTGGTCGGTGCAAGAGGAATACAATCTGCGCGGCGTGTTGCCCGCGGCCACGGCACTGGCCCCGGATATTGCCCTGCAGATTGACCTGCTGCTGGCCTGCGACACCCCCGATATGGCGTCGCGCGGGGATGTGACTTTGGGCGGGGGGCCGGGGATTTCGCTCTATTCCTTTCACGGGCGCGGCACGCTGAACGGGGTGATCCCGCATCCCGCCCTGGTCCGTCTGATCGAGGGTGCCGCCCAAGCGGCTGGCCTGCCCCTGCAGCGCAGCGCCCATACCGGCGCGCTGACCGACCTGAGCTATATCCAGTTCATGGGGCCTGAGGGCGTGGCCTGTCTGGATGTGGGGTTTCCGATGCGCTACTCTCACTCGGCGTTGGAAGTGGTTGATCCGGCTGATCTTTCCGGTCTGGTGACCCTGTTGGATACCGCCCTGTCGCAGATCACGCCCGCCTTGCACCTGACCCGCACCCCCGGATCCTGAGCCCATGACACACACCCTGGGCATCGACATCGGAACCTTCGAATCCAAGGGCGTTCTGGTGGACGCTGACGGCCAGATCACCGCCACCGCCACCCGCCCGCACAAGATGATCGTGCCCCGCCCCGGCTGGGCCGAGCATCACGCGGACGAAGATTGGTGGGGTGATTTTGTCGCGATTACCCGCGAACTCCTGGCCACCTCGGGGGTTCCGGCCAGCGCAATCCGCGCCGTCGCGGCCAGCGCGATCGGGCCCTGCATGCTGCCGGTGGACGGCGATGGCGCACCCTTGATGAACGGCGTTCTTTATGGCGTTGACACCCGCGCCACCGCACAGATCGCCGCCCTGAACGCCCAGATCGGCGCGGCGCGCATCCACGCCACCTGTGGCAATGCGCTGACCTCACAATCAGTCGGGCCAAAGATCCTGTGGTTGAAGGAAACCCACCCCGAGATCTTTGCCCGCACCGCCAGGGTGCTGACCTCAACCAGCTACATCACCTGGAAGCTGACCGGCCAATATGTCATCGACCATTACACCGCGGCCAGTTTCTCGCCGCTCTATGACGTCGGCAAACTGGGTTGGACCGACGCGCTGGCCGATATCATCCCCCTGGACCGGCTGCCAAAACTGATGTGGACCACCGAAATCGCGGGCCATATCACCGCCGAGGCGGCAGCGGAAACCGGCCTTAGGATCGGCACCCCCGTCACCTGCGGCACCATTGATGCCGCGGCCGAGGCGGTCAGCGTGGGCGTGCAATTCCCCGGTGAGATGATGATGATGTATGGCTCAACCATCTTCACCATCCAGGTCACTGATCGCCCTGTGCGCGACCCACGGCTGTGGTATGCGCCTTGGCTGTTTCCGGGCCTGCACGCGTCCATGGCGGGGCTGGCCACATCGGGCACCCTGACCCATTGGTTCCGCGACCAGTTGGCGAAAGAGGTTGATTTTGCCACCCTCGCGGCCGAAGCGGCGATCAGCCCAAAGGGGGCCAAGGGGCTGATCTGCCTGCCCTATTTCTCGGGTGAGCGAACCCCCATCCATGACCCCGCCGCCAAGGGTGCGTTCTTTGGGCTGGATCTGACCCATACCCGGGGCGACATGTTCCGCGCCGTGCTGGAGGGCATTGCCGCCGCCACCGCCCATCTGGTGGAAACCTACGCTCAGGCCGGGGCATCCGCCCGCCGTGTGCTGGCGGTGGGGGGCGGCACGCGCAATGCGGTGTGGTTGCAGGCCACATCCGATATGACAGGCCTGGCGCAGCTTTTGTGCGACAAGACTGTCGGGGCCAGCTATGGCAATGCCTTTCTGGCGGCGGTGGCGGTGGGCATCGTCTCACCCGAAGAGATCACCACCTGGAACCCGGTTCACGGCACCATCACACCGCATCCGGTGACCGCCTATGTCCGGCAATACCCGTTGTGGAAGGCGCTCTATACCCAGACCGCCGATATTGCCCATGCGCTGGGGGGCGATGATGCAGTTTGACCGGATGCGCCCCGCACAGATCGCGCATGCCATTGCGGCAGGCACGCCAGTCGTGCTGCCCATTGGCGTGATGGAATATCACGGGGGCCACCTGCCCGCCGGTGTCGATCTCTTGGCGGTGACCGAGACGCTGGCGCGGCTGGGCGATCAGATCATCACGCTGCCGCCCTTTGCCTACGGGGCCGCCAGCCATGCCGTCGCAGGGCCGGACGGGACCGGCACGCTGCATCTGGACGCCACCGCCCTGTTGCCGATGGCCACGGCGCTGTTTGCCGCCCTGCTGGCCACCGGCTTTCGCACCATCCACGGCGTGATCCATCACCAGACCGAGAATTTCGCCCAAGGCATGCCCACGGATCTGACCTTTCGTCTGGCCGCCCGCAACGCAACCTTTCGCTATCTTGAGACGACACGGGGTGCAGGATGGTGGGGTGACCGCGGCATGCAGGACTACTATGCGCAACATTCAGCGGGGGCTGACCCCTTTAACTGGATCCGCATCCATCCCCTGTTTCCTGCGGGCGCCGACTTCCCCTTTGACCATGCGGGCATGGGCGAAACCGCGCTTATGCTGGCTCTGGTGCCGCAGACGGTAGACATGCCCCGCGCCGCGGACGGCGGCCATTGGTATACCGAAACCGCCCCGCAAGCGACGGCGGAAATGGGAGAGCGTGGCGTGGCGATTGCGCTGGCCCATCTGCGCGACTGTCTTGGCCTCGGTTGAATCGATTTCTTCAAAGAAATCGCGCCGGACCCTTTGAAGGGTCCGGTCCGGAGTTTTCAAAAACTCCGGCGTGCCGACATCAGCCGAACAATGCCTGCGTGACGATACGGTTGGTCGCCGCCGCGTCCTGTCGGGCTTGCGCCTCGGCCAGCGCCGATTCGTTGACCAACCGCGCCGCAATCTCGCGCAGACGGTTGGTCAGGCGGATATTTTCGCGCGCCTCATCCACCGGATTCAGCCCCGAATGATCGGGAAAGGTGTCGAAATAGATCACGCCGTCATAGCGCGCGCGGGCCAGTTCCACGAACAATTCCACCACCTGCACCGGATGCACCGATCCTGCCATCAACCCGTCATCGCGCTTGCCGTAGCCATCATTCAGATGCACCCCCAGAATCCGGCTGTGCCTCGCCGCCATCTGCGCGGCCTGTGCTGGCATCTCACCGGCATAGAGGACATGCGCGAAATCCAGCGTCACCCCGGTATTGCGCCGGTTCACCTCGCGCAGCGCCAGCAGTGTTGCCCCCATATCCGGCATCAGCGCAAAGGCCCGCGGCTCATTCGGCTTGTATTCCAATGCGATATCGACGCCGGGGTGGTGGTCGGCGACCTCGGCAATCGCTTCCAGAGTCAGATCCCACAGCCGGTCATAATCGACCTGGAATGAGTAATCAAAGCCGTCCTGCCCCATCCACAGCGTCATGATCTGCCCGCCCATCGCGGCACAAGCGTCTATCCCCAGCTTCGTCAAATCAATCGCAGCGCGGCGGACCTTTGGGTCCGGATGGGTGAACGCCCCCAGCCGGAAACCGGGATCGGTGTAGTAGCGCATCGCCAGGCCATTCAGCGCCAGCCCGTGATCGGCCAGCATCGCCTTGACCTGCGCCGGGGTATGGCCTTGGAAATGATCGGGAAAGTTCAGATCGGCGGCCGTCAGCCCGCCCACCTGCCCCGCCCCGCGGATCATCTCGGCGACAGACCCGCCCTTGACCTGAAAGGCATTCAGGCGGGCGGCATAGCGGGGGGGGTGCGTGATCATATGCGGTCCTCGGTTGGGGAAAAAAGATCGGGACGGTCGCGCTCCAACGGCTCCAGATGCCGGATCAGCTGCGCCAGATGGTCTGCCGTGGCGGCGCGTGCGGCGGCCACATCGCGCGCCTCAAGGGCTGCCACAATGGCGCGGTGTTCCTCCAGCGTCTGGGCAATGCGCCCCGGCACCGGCAGGATCATCTGCCGCGCCCGGTTTACATGCAGCCAGGCGGTATCGGCCACCTGCGCCAGCCGGCGAAAGCCGGTGAACGACAGGATCAGCTGATGCATCGCGGCATCGGCCAGATAGAACCCGGCGAAATCCTTGTCAGCCAGAAGCGCGGCCTGCAACCCAAGGTTGCGGCGCAACAGCTGCAGCTGCTCGTCAGTGATGCTGGCCGCCACCCGGGTCACGGCATGCAGCTCTATCGCCTCACGCAGGAACGCGCCTTCACGGATCTCTGACATGGAAAAGCGGGCCACGAAGGTGCCCGCCTGCGGCACAACATCCACCAGCCCCTCAGTCGCCAGCCGCGCCACCGCATCCGACACCGGGCTGCGCGACACGCCCAAAGCCTCGCAGATCCGCGGCTTGCGCAGGATCTCACCGGGGCGATAGCTGACCGACAGGATCGCCGCACGCAGCGTCTGATAGACGCGCTGGCCCAGGGATCCTGAAAACTGCTCCAGCGGCATCAACCGAGGCACAGCAATCATCTCTTGTGACGGGGGCGGCGCTGGCTGTAGCATACTAACATGTTAGGCATAGCCGGCGCGGTGTCAAGAAAGGGGCGATCATGGCCGAAGGGGTCATCTTGCTGAACGGGGCGGACAATGTGGTGATTGCCTTGGCCGATCTGGCCGCGGGGGCGCAACCCCCCGGGCTGGACGGGCCGCTGACCGCCCCGGTGCCGCGCGGGCACAAGATTGCCAAGCGCGCGATTTCTGCTGGCGAAGTGGTCGTGCGCTATGGCCAGATCATCGGTCAGGCAACGGTCGATATTCCAGCTTTTTCCCATATCCACAGCCATAACCTGGGCATGGGCCCGCATAGCGATGATTACGCCATCGGCCGCGATTGCCGCCCCTTGGCCGCGCTGGAGCCGCTGACATTCAAAGGCTATCACCGCCCCGATGGCACCGTTGGCACCCGCAACTACTTAGGCATTCTGACCTCGGTGAACTGCTCGGGCTCAGTCGCGCGGTTTATCGCCGAGGCGGCCGAGCGTGACCCCGTGCTGGCCGCCATTCCCGGCATCGACGGCATCGTGCCCATCGTGCATCAGACCGGCTGCGGCATGTCGGGCACGAATGAGGGCTACCAGACCCTGATGCGCACGCTGAAAGGCTATGCGCGCAGCCCCAATTTCGGCGGTATCCTGTTGGTCGGTCTGGGGTGCGAGGTGATGCAGGTGCCGGACCTTGTGGGCCAGGGCCGCCTGCGCCCGGACGGCAATTTTCGGTATATGACCATTCAGGGTGAAGGCGGCACGCGGGCCACCATCGCGCGCGCCCTGGGTGTGTTGCGTGAGATGGCGCAGGTGGCGGGTGGGGCGGTGCGCCGCCCTGCCCCGGTGTCAAAGCTGATGGTGGGCCTGCAATGCGGCGGCTCGGACGGCTATTCCGGCATCACCGCCAACCCCGCCCTAGGCCATGCCTCTGACCTGTTGGTCGCCATGGGCGGCACCACGATCCTGTCGGAAACGCCTGAAATTTATGGCGCCGAACATCTCTTGACCCGCCGTGCCGTCAGCCGTGAGGTCGGTGAAAAACTGATCGACCGCATCCGCTGGTGGGAGGATTACACCGCCCGCAATGAGGGCGAGATGGACAACAACCCCAGCCCCGGCAACAAGCGCGGCGGTCTGACCACCATTCTGGAAAAATCGCTGGGGGCGGTGGCCAAGGGCGGCACAGCACCCCTGTCGGGCGTCTACAAATTCGCCGAACCGATCACCACCCCCGGCTTTGCCTATATGGACAGCCCCGGCTATGATCCGTGTTCTGTCACCGGTCAGATCGCCTCTGGCGCCACGCTGATCGTGTTCACCACCGGGCGCGGATCAGTCTCGGGCTATAAACCCAGTCCCTGCATCAAGCTGGCGACCAATTCAGAGATGTATGCGCGGATGAAAGAAGATATGGACATCAACTGCGGTGACATTCTGGACGGTGTCAGCATCGCCGCGAAAGGCACTGAAATTCTTGACAAAATCATCGCAACCGCCAGCGGCGAACAGACCCTGTCTGAGCAGCTTGGCTTTGGTGGCGCGGAATTCGTGCCGTGGCAGATCGGGGCGGTGATGTGATGCGTCCGCCCTATGCCTGGCCCGACCCGGACCGCGATTATTCCAACGGCGCATTCATCCCGCAGGCCGACAGCTATCCGCCGAATTGGGCCGCAGCGGCAGCGGCGTTTCGCGCCGGATGTGCGCGGGCACAGCTGAACCTGCCCTATGGCCCGCAGGACCGACACCGCTTTGATCTGTACCTGCCCGATCAGCCGCCGCAAGGGGTTCTGGTGTTCATCCACGGCGGCTATTGGATGGCCTTTGACCATCAGGGCTGGTCGCATCTGGCGGCGGGCCCTCTGGCGCGTGGTTGGGCGGTGGCGATGCCGTCCTACACGCTGGCCCCGGCGGCGCGGATCAGCACCATGACGGCCGAGATTGCCGCCGCCTGCCGCGCGATTGCGGGCCAAGTGCCGGGGCCGATGGTGGTGACCGGGCATTCCGCGGGCGGACATCTGTCGGCGCGCATGGGCTGCAGCGACATCGACCTGCCGGTGCGCCGGGTGGTGCCGATCTCACCCCTGGCTGAACTGGGGCCGCTGATGGCCACAGGCATGAACGACACGCTGCATCTGGACGCCACCGAATGTGCAGCACAAAGCCCCTCCCGGCTGGCGCTGCGGCCCGGAACCTCGGCCCATGTCTGGGTCGGCGCGCAGGAACGCCCGGTCTTCCTGATGCAGGCCCGTCTTCTGGCCGAGGAATGGGACTGCCCCTGGACCGCCGACGCCGACCGCCACCACTTTGACGTGATCGACGCACTGGCTGATCCCGGTTCAGCTTTGGTCTCAACGTTGCTGACGGGCTGAAAGAACAGGTTTCGGACCGCGCACAAATCCTGCATGATGGCCGCGCGTGATCAGTGCCAAAGGCCCGTCCGTGGCCCTGTAGCGACGCGCGCACCCCACCCGCAACGGCATCGCCAAAATGCCCGCCAACGACCACAACGCTATGATCTTATTCGTGGAAAGCCTGTGATGATGCGCCAGATCCTGACCTTGACTCTGACATTGGTCGCCGCCCCGGCATGGGCGGATTACCCCGAAACCATCCGTGAGTATATCCAGCCCGGCTACGCCGCTTTTGCTGCCGCCACCGCCGATCTGTCGGCCAAGGCTGCGGCGGATTGCACCGCCCAATCCCTGCGCCCGGCCTATCAGGCGGCGTTTGATGCCTGGATGGCAGTCGCCCATCTGCACCTTGGTCCGGTTGCGGATCATGGCCGGTCGCTGGCCATCGCCTATTGGCCCGACCCAAAAGGTCTGGGGATAAAGCTGCAAATGGACCTGCTGACAGGCGATCCGGCGGCACTGGCACCCGAGGCCATGGCCCGGCAGTCGATCGCCGCGCGCGGGCTGTTCGGACTGGAGCGGCTTTTGTATCCCGCCACTGATTTGCCCGCCGACGCCTGCCCGCTGATCCGCGCCACTGCCGCCGATCTGGCCCGGATGGCGGCCGAGGTAAACTCTGAATGGGACAGTTACGCCCAGTCCATGCTGACCGCCGGTGAGGCCGGAAATGCCGCCTTCCTGTCCGGGAAAGAGGTGCGTCAGGCGCTGTTCACCCAGCTGGAGACGGGTCTGGAGTTTCTATCCGATCAACGGCTTGGCCGTCCGTTGGGGCAACCCACCCAGCCGCATCCCGACCGCGCCGAGGCCCGCGCCGCGGACCGCCCCTTGCGCAATGTCGTGCTGCAATTGCAGGCGATGCGCCGGATGGTCCAGACGCTGACGCCGGATGTGCCGCGCACTATTGCCGCCTTTGACCATGCCATCGGTCTGGCTGAAAAGCTGGGCGATCCCACCTTTGCCGGGATCGACCCGCCGTCGGGGCGGCTGAAGTTGGAAATCCTGCAGCAATCCGTGCAGCGCTTGCGCGAAGTGATGCTGGAAGAGCTGGCGCCCGAGCTGGACGTGGGCATCGGTTTCAACGCCGGCGATGGAGACTGAAATGGCCCGGTTTTCCCCCGGACGCCGCGCCGTTCTGACCGGGATCATGGCCGCCAGCCTGCCCCGTGTCTCTTGGGCCGAGGTCGGCAGCCCGGCCTTTCTGGCCGCAGCGAAACAGGGCGACAGCTATGAATTGCACGGGCTCTCGGCCACGGGCGACAGTCTTTTCGCACTGCCCCTGCCCGGTCGCGGCCATGCCGCTGCCGCGCACCCGACACAGGCGCTGGCCGTGGCTTTCGCCCGCCGCCCCGGCACCTTCGCCTTGGTGATAGACGCCCTGACCGGCGCCGTCCGCCACCGCCTGACCCCGCCCGAGGGCCGCCAGTTCAACGGCCACGGCGTCTTTACCGCCGATGGTGCGCTGATGATGACATCCGAGGTGGTCGCGGTCGGCTCGGCCGGGCGGATCGGGCTGTGGGAGACGGCAGGCTTTACCCGCATCGGCGAATTTGACAGCGGTGGGATCGGCCCACATGACATGGCGCTGATGCCGGGGGGCGGGCTGATCGTCGCCAATGGCGGCATCCAGACCGACCCGTCTGACCGGACCAAGCTGAACGTCGACAGCATGCGCCCCAATCTCACCCTGCTGGCGTCTGATGGGCAGATCGCGGATCAGGTTTCCTTGCCGGATGAGTTTGCACAGAACTCGATCCGGCATCTGGCGCGGCTGGGCGACAGTATCGCCTTTGCCATGCAATGGGAGGGTGACGCGGCCCTGGCGGTGCCGCTGCTGGGCCTGTGGCAGCCCGGTTCTGCCCCCTGCCTGTGCCCCACCGATGACGTTGATGCCTTTGCGATGCACGGCTATGCGGGGTCGATTGCAGCGGCCAATGGCTTGTTGGGGCTGACCTCTGCGCCCGGTGGTGCAGTGCAGGTGTTTGATCAGGGCGGCGCGCTCTTGGCCACCCATCGCCGCCCCGACCTCAGCGGGTTGGCCGCCGGGCCTGCCGGGCTGGTTGCAACCGATGGCGGGGGCACGGTCTGGGCGGTCGATGCTGCGGGCCTGACGCCTTTGGCCCGACATGCCGTGGCCTGGGACAACCATCTGATAGCTTTGCACGCCTGACTGCCACCAGCATCACCCCAGACAGCCCAAAGGGACCCATGGCCCGCATCTCTGCCCCCGAACGGCTGGCCCGTGATCTGGACTGGAACCTGTTGCGGGTGTTTCTGGCGCTGGCCGAGGCAGGCTCCGTCACCGGCGCGGCCGAGCGGCTCAGCCTGAAGCAACCCTCGGTTTCCGCGGCGCTGAAGCGGCTGGAGACCCGCGTGCAGACCCGGCTGATCGACCGCGCCCGCGGCCATTTCGCCCTGACCGCGGCGGGTGAGCGGATGCTGGTCGAGGCGCTGGAAGTGCGCGCCGCCATCCTGCGTCTGGCCGACCGCATGGCGCAGGTTGAAGGGCAGATCACCGGCCATGTCACAGTGGCACTGGCCAGCCATGTGGTCAGCCCGGTGTTTGACGCCGTGCTGGCCGGGTTTCATCGCGATCACCCCGCCGCCACCGTGGCGCTGGAGGTGATGGCCAGCCGCGACGCGCTGGCGCTGGTCGCCGCCCGCCGCGCCACCTTGGGCGTCTGCCTGCTGTCAGCCTTGCCTGCCGGGGTCAAGGCGCAGGCCTTCTACCGCGAATCCTTTGGCCTTTTCTGCGGTCGCCCCCATGCGCTTTATGGCCGCCGCAATCTGGCGGAATCCGATCTATCGGGCCGGCCAGCCGTGTCTTTCCAGACCGATCGCGAAGGCGACGCGCTGGAATCCGTCACCGGCTTGCGCCGCCGTCTGGGTCTGGGTGAGCGCATTATAGGTGCCTCGGCCAATCTGGAAGAGGTGCGCCGGATGATCGAACTGGGTATCGGCATCGGCCCCTTGCCCCTGCATGTGGTGGCCGCCGATGTGGCCGCCGGACGGCTGTGGCACCTGCCGCCCTATACCGATCTGCCGACCGTCGATGTGTTCCTGTGCCACGCCCCCGCGCTGCGGATGAACCCGGCTGAGGCCGCCCTGCTGGCGCTGTTGCAAGAGGCGCTGGCCCGCATTCCCTTTGCCGACCGGATCTATGGCGCCGCATAGACTGCGGCAATCAATCGCATATCAATTATCTATTTGATCTATGCAAAGCCCTGTCGCACCCTGCCTGCATCCCATGCAGGAGCAGCGCATGTCCACCGCCCCGACCCACGCCGATATATCATCCACCAACGCCTTGCCAAAGGTGGTGCGCGCCCGCGGCAGCTATCTGTGGGACGCAGGCGGCAAGCAGTATATCGACGGGTCCGGCGGCCCGGCCGTCTATTGTCTGGGCCATGCCAACGCCGAGGTAAACCGCGCCATCTGTGCCCAACTAGAGCAGATCGCGCATGGCTACCGCTATAATTTCACGACCGATGCGCTGGAAGAGCTGACCGAAATCATCCGCGCCCGGGTCGGCGGCACGCTGCGCGAAATGGTCTATGTCACCGGCGGGTCAGAGGCGGTGGAAAGCTGTCTGAAGATCGCGCTGCAATATCAGACCGCCATCGGGCAAAAGTCGCGCCGGGTGTTCATCAGCCGGGACCGGTCGTGGCACGGGAACACTCTGGGTGCGTTGGGTTTGTCGGGTTTTACCGAACGAACAGAGGCTTATGAAGGGGCCTTCATCCCATCTGTGAAGATCCCGGCTGCCAATGAATACCGCCCGATCCCCGGTGCAACAGCCGAGACGGCAGGCGCTGCCGCTGCCGCAGCGCTGGAAGACGCCATCCTGCGCGCCGGCCCCGAGACCATCGCCGCCTTTGTGTTTGAGCCGGTCGTCGGCGCGGCAGGTGGCTGCGTGCCGGCCCCGCCGGGCTATGCAAAGGCCATCCGCGACATCTGCACCCGGCACGGCGTCTTGATGATCGCTGATGAGGTAATGTCGGGCGCTGGCCGCTGCGGCACCTGGCGCGCGCTGCAGTATGATGGGGTGGAACCCGATATCATGGCCATCGCCAAGGGGCTGGCGGGCGGCTACCAACCGCTTGGTGCCGCGATCTGCACCACCGCGGTCTGGCAGGCCATCGCCGCGGCCGATGGCGCGTTCGGCACCGGTCACACCTTTACCGGCCACACAGCCGCCTGTGCCGCAGGGGTGGCGGTGCAAACCATCATCAGCCGCGAAGGGCTGATTGAAAAGGTCGCCGCCAATGGCCCACGCCTGAAACACTGGCTGGCCGAGGCGACCGCCGATCTGGACGCCATCGGCGACATCCGCGGGCGCGGGCATTTCATCGCCATTGAGCTGGTTGCCAACCGCGCCACCAAGGAACCTTTCGACAAGTCGCTGCAACTCTTCATGAAAATCCGCGCGCAGGCGATGGAGAACGGGCTGATCTGCTACCCGGTCGGCGGCAATGTCGATGGCCACTCGGGCGACATCGTCATCTTCGCGCCGCCCTACAACTGTACCGATGATGAGCTGACCGAGATCACCGACAAGGGGGCCAGATCCATCCGCCAGGTCTTGCAGGCCGAGGGGTTGGCCTGATGTCAAAGATCATCATTTCCTGCGCCATCACCGGGTCAATCCACACGCCCTCAATGTCGCCGCATCTGCCGGTCACCGCCGATCAGATCGCAACCCAGGCAATTGACGCGGCCAATGCGGGGGCGACCGTGTTGCATCTGCATGCGCGTGACCCGCTGAATGGCCGCCCTTCGGCCGACCCGGCGCATTGGATGGCATTCTTGCCCCGCATCCGTCAGGGCTGTGACGCGATCGTCAACATGACCACTGGCGGCAGTGCCATCATGACGCTGGACCAGCGGCTGGCAGCCCCGATCCAGGCGCAGCCCGAACTGTGTTCGCTGAACATGGGCAGCATGAACTTTGCCCTCTATCCCATGCTGGGCAAAGGGAAAACATGGTTGCACGACTGGGAAGAACCGTTTCTGCGCAACACCGACGATCTGGTGTTCAAGAACACCCCCCGCGACATCGAAGCCGTATTGAACCGCATGGGGGTTCAGCGTGGCGCGCGGTTCGAATTCGAATGCTATGACATCAGCCACCTCTACATGCTGAAGCATTTTGAGGATCGCGGGATGATCCGCGCGCCGATCTTCCTGCAGTTCGTCATGGGGGTTCTGGGCGGCATCGCGGCAGAGCCCGAGCATCTGATCCACCTGAAAGCCACCGCGGATCGCCTGTTTGCCGACCGCTATCTGTTCTCGGTGCTGGCGGCGGGGCGCAAGCAAATGGCGCTGGCTGCCATGGCCGCGGGCATGGGTGGGCACGTTCGCGTGGGGCTGGAGGACAATCTCTATATCGCCCAAGGCCAGCTGGCAAAATCCAATGCGAGCCAAGTGGAAAAGATCCGTCGCATCGTCGAAGAACTGGGCCGCAGCGTCGCCAGCCCGGATGAGGCCCGCGCCATGCTGGGCACCAAAGGGGCGGCGCAGGTGGGGTTTTGATGCAGATCTCCACCTCTCCCCCGCCCGATCAGGTGGCCCTGGCCTTGCGCGCGCTGTCGCGTGACATGGGCGATCCCTACCTTATGGACGACGCGCTGTTGGCCCGCGCGTTGGCAGATGGCTCGGCCGCCGTTCTGGCCAGCAACCCCGCGCCGGTTGGCGTGGCGCTATATACGCCCTTTCCGTCCACCACCCGTGGCCAGATCGGCGCGTTTGTCACCGATCTGTGGGTCGACGCCTCGCAGCGCGGCACTGGTCTGGGCCGTAGCCTGTTGATCCATGTGCGCGACACCGTCGCCGCGCGCTGGGGGGCCAGCTTTCTGCGGTTGAATTATTATGCCGAAAACCCCGGGGCGCAGGGGTTTTACACCCGGCTGGGGTTCACGCCCAAACCGCAGGAAATCTGGGTGACGCTGGAAGGCAAGGCGCTGGAGGATCTGGGATGAAAGCCTATCTTCACCCGCGCCAAAGCGTCCATGATCCGCGCCATTTCATGGCCAATGGTGCCTTGTTGCCCAACCCGGAAGTGCCTGCCCGGATTGATGTGTTGCAGGCCGGAGCCGTGGCGGCAGGCTGCCAGTTTGCGCCGCCGAACGATCACGGGCTTGGCCCGATCGCCGCGCTGCATTCCGCTGAATACCTGACATTTCTGCGCACCGCCCATGCGCGGTGGAGCCGGATTGAGGGGGCCTCACCCGAGGTGATCCCGAATATCCACCCCGCCAACCGCACCGACAGCTATCCGAAATCGGTGCTGGGTCAGGCCGGGTTTCACCAGACCGACACCTCTTGCCCGATTTCATCCGGCACCTGGGAAGCGGCCTATTGGTCAGCGCAGACCGCGCTTTCTGCCGCCGATACGGTCGCGGCCGGACAGCCCGCCTATGCCCTGTGCCGCCCGCCGGGGCATCACGCTTTTGCCGATCTTGCCGGGGGGTTCTGCTTTCTGAACAACGCCGCCATTGCGGCTGACTCCTTGCGCGCCAAAGGTCTGCGCCCCACCATTCTGGATATTGACGTGCATCACGGCAACGGCACCCAAGGCATCTTCTACGCCCGGTCGGATGTGCTGACCGTGTCGATCCATGCTGATCCGATGCGGTTCTATCCGTTCTACTGGGGCCACGCGCAGGAACGCGGCACCGGCGCGGGGCTTGGCACCAACCTGAACCTGCCCTTGCCGCGTGGCACCGGCGACGCCGACTATCTGGCCACTCTGGCCACCGCCTTGCAGGCCGTCGCCAGCCATGGCACCGATGTCCTGATCATCGCTCTGGGTCTGGACGCGCATGAGAATGACCCGTTCAAAGGCCTTCGCATCACAACCCCCGGCTTTTCGCGCATTGCCGAAGCCATCGCCGCCACCCGCCTGCCGCTGCTGATCGTGCAAGAGGGCGGCTATATATCCGAAGATCTGGGCGCTAACCTGACAGCCTTTCTATCCCCCTTGGCATGAGGTCACAAATGTCTGATCTACATGAGTTTTTCATTGCCGCCCCGCAGGATACCGGTAATGCCGTCTCGGGTCATTATTACCAGATGGCCAGCGCCAACCCTGCACGACCGCAGGTTTGGGGCTATAGCGACCGCATCAGCTATGCCCCCGGAGACACCCTGCATCTGCATGCGATGTCCTCAACCGACACCATCACCCTGCGGATTGAACGCGACGGGCTGAACCCGCAAACCGTGCTGGAAACCACCATTCCGGGCGGGTTTTCCGAAACTCCGGCAGATTGTTCCCAAACCGGCTGCGGCTGGCCGGAACGCCATGCGCTGACGATTCCGCAAGACTGGAAAAGCGGAGTTTATCGCATCACCTTTTCGATTCCCGGCCATGAAAGCCAGCATATGGTGGTCTTGCGCAGCGCGCAGCCCGCCGCCCGCATCGCCATGGTTCTGGCGACCGGCACCTGGTGCGCCTATAATGATTGGGGCGGGTCGAACCATTATCAGGGCCTGACCGGACCAAACGGCACCGCCTTTGCCGCCACTGTCTCGGTGCATCGGCCATGGGCCAAGGGTTTTGTCGCATGGCCGGCAGATGCACCACGCATCCCGCATTCCAGCCCGCCGAACCAGCGCCCCAGCTATCCGCATATGGCCTATGCGCGGGCCAATGGTGTCTCAAAGAAATACGCCTCTTCCGGCTGGGCGGCGTTTGAGCGGCCCTTTGCGCTGTGGTGCGAAGCCCAGGGGATCGCGCTGGATTACCTGACCCAGCATGATCTGCACGCCAATCCGGGCGCGCTGAACGCCTACCCCCGCGCGCTGATCGTCGGCCACGACGAATACTGGACGTGGGAGATGCGTGACCATCTGGAGGCCTGGGTAGATCAGGGCGGCCAGCTTTGCCGCTTTGCCGGGAATTTCTTCTGGCAAACCCGGCTGTCGGACGATCTGGCCACACAAACCTGCTACAAGACCCGCGCCGGTGCCGAAGACCCCATCCAGAACCGCGCCCGGATGACCGACCATTGGGATCACCATCAGATCGCCCGCCCGGCCACGCTGACCATGGGTCTGACCGGTGCTGCGGGCGTCTATGCCGGGTGGAGCCGGTGCGCCGCGCATGGCGCAGGTGGCTTCACCATCTACCGCCCCAATCATTGGGCGATGCGTGGATCGGGCATGGGTTACGGCGATGTCCTGGGCCGCGACGCAAGGATCTTTGCCTATGAGGTGGATGGCATCGACTATACCATGACCCACGGGTTGCCCCAACCGTCGCCAGAGGCGGCGCTGGCAGGCACGGCCACCATTATTGGTCTATCGCCCGCCACCACGCTGGCCCATAGCGCCGACGAGTCGGACCGTGACGCCTTTATCGGATCAGAAGACGCCGAGGATCTGGCGATGTCGCTGTTCGGAGAGGTAACGCCCGACACCGTCGCCCGCGTGACCCATGGCAATGGCGCGATGGTCGATTATCGCCGCGGGCGGGGCGGTGTCTTCAATGCGGGGTCATGCGAATGGGTCGCGGGGCTGATTGCCCGCGACCCATCTGTAGAGCAGGTCACCCGCAATGTGCTGACGGGTGACTGGGGATAGGTTTACTTGATCGAGACCAGATAAGCGGCCATATCCTCGGCGTGCTTCGTCAGCTTGAAAGTCATCTTCGACTTGGCCTTGTCATCGTCCAGCGTCTCTTCCAGCCATTCGCTGGGATCGGCAACGTATTTTGCCAGCTCTTCAGCGTTCCAGACGGCGCCGGTGGCGTTAACCGCCAGGATCGAATCGCCATATTTGAAGCCTTCGGTGCTGGCGACGACCTTGCCATCCAGACCCCAGAGGTTCGGACCGGTCTTGCCGCCCTTGACGACCTCAGTGCCATCAGGCGCAACAATGGAGTGGCAGGATTTGCACTTTTTGAAATCCTCTTCACCCTTGGCGGCATCGCCTGCAACCACTTCGGTTGCGGCATCTGCGGGGGCCTCGGGCTCGGCCTCACCTTCGGCAAGGGCAGGTGCGGCAAACGCACATAGCATCGTCGCAACGACAAGATATTTCATCAGTTTCTCCTATTGATGGTTAGTGGATTCAGTTTCGTCCTTCCGCCTCGCGGATCAGACTGCGCGCCCATCGCGCGGCGGCCCATGTGGCGGGCAGAGACAGGGGCAAGGCCCAGATCACCGCCCATACGGGCGGGATCGAGGGCCATCCGGCGGATCGAAAGATCAGCCCCAACAGGAACAGGTTTATCGCAACCGCCCCGGCCACGAAAGGCCAAAGCAGCGCGCCCATCTTCCATAGGTTTTCAGTGAGAGGTGCCATCTTCAAAGGTGATCTTGTTCCAGACGTTGTATTTTCCCGACGGCTTGACCATCGGCAGGCGCATGACTTCGGTGAAGGTTGCAGCATCATAGACAATCACCGCGCCGTCCATCTCCCAGATTGAGACCAGCGCAAATTTGCCGTCCTTGGTGAATTCGGTATGGGCGACGGTCTTGCCCGGTTCCGGCGTCAGCACGCGCACCACCTCCAGGCTTTGCTTGTCGATGATGTGCATCTGGCCCTTGTTCGGCCCGGTGAATACATCTGCCCACAGATAGGGCGTGCCATCATGGCTGCGCAGGAAAAAGCCGGGGCCAGAGGTCTCGATCACCTTGATCAGCGACCAATCGGTCATGTCGATGATGCTGATCATCCCCTCATTCAGATGCGGCACGGCCATCACGCGGTGCCCGTTTCGCATCCAGCTGATGCCCGATCCCAGATGCGGCATCCCCGGCAGGGGCAGCGTGGCGATTTCACGGCCCACATCCAGATTGACCACCACACCGGTCTCGCCCTCACGATTGGCCCCGATCAGGTTGCGGTAGTCGGCTGAAAAGAAGAAATCATCCAAGGGCGCAGAGACCTGAATGCGACGGCGCGCGAATAACCCGCGCTCAACCCCCAGCGCCTCTTCCATGCCATTTTCATTGGAATGCACCAGCCCTTCGGAATAGGGCCCGCCATCTTCATTCGTGGCAATCTCCCAGATTTCGGGCACATCCTTCAGCGCCAGAACAAAGGTTTCGCGCTGCGGCGCCTGATAGACCGCCGACACCCGGCTGGATTTTCCCGCCCGGTCGGCGACCTGAATCACCTTTGCCACTGACAGATCATCCGTCGCCAGGATGGTCAGCGTGGTCGGCAGATAATTTGCCACCGCCAGCCACTTGCCATCCGCACTCATCGCGATGTTGCGGCTGTTCAGACCGGCGCGCACCCGGCCCACCTCATGCAGCGACCAGATATCATATTTCTGCACCCAGCCATCGCGCGACATCACGAAAACGAACCGCCCATCGGGGCTGAATTTCGGCCCGCCATGCACCGCAAAGGGGGTGTCGAACCGGTCCAGCACGGCAAAGGTATCGCCATTCAGCACCGAGACATGGCTGTCGCCGGTCTCCACCACCAAGGTGATGTTCATCGGATCGGCGTCGAAAACCGGTGCTGTCGCGGCAGTATAGTCGGCATTCAGACTGCGTGAGGCGGCGATCTCAGCCTCCCCCCAGGAAGGTTCGGCCAGGGGGGTAGAGACATAGGCCGCCACCGCCGCGATCTCATCGCCGCTCAGCGTGGCGGCAAAGGACGGCATCTGCGTCATCACGCGGCCTTCGGCGATCACCGCTTCCAGCTTCGCCCCGGTCAGCCGCCCCAGACTTTCAGGGATAAGCGCAGGCCCGGTGCCGCCCAGCCGCGTCTCGGCATGGCACGCGGCACAAAGATCGGCGTAGATCCCTGCTCCATCGGGAGCCGCCACTGCGGGCCCGGCCAGCAGGAAAAAGACAATCCCCAGCCCTTTCATCTTGGTAAAAATATCCCCCGCGGAGCGTCCGACCCCAGCCACAAACACCACCCTACCCCGCAAATTGATGCGCCGGATCGCGGCTTTTGCCCCGGAACGGCGTGACTTCCAGACGCTCACCCGTCTCAACCCCAATCTCGGCATTCGACAGATAGCAGGCCGGATCTTCGGCCCATGGATCGCCCGAAACCTGCAGCGCGCGGATCCGCGTGTTACCACCACAAACTGCCTTGAACGCGCAGGCACCACAGCGGCCTTTCAGCGGCCGCGGGCGTTGGCGAAGGCTGGCCAGCATCGGGTCATCCCCGGTCCACAATGTGCTGAAGGGCGTGGTTTTCACGCTGCCCACGGTGTAATCCGACCAATAGGTATCGGGGTGAACCTTGCCCTGCGGGTCGATGTTCGCAACACCCAGGCCCGCCGAGTTGCCGCCCCAGGCCTCAAGATGCGCACGCACGTGGGCGGTTTGCTCAGGGGTAAAATTCCGCTCGACCCAGGCCAGGAAATAGACCGCATCGGCATCGTTGTTGCCGGTGACAACCTCCAACGGTTTGCCGGTCGAGATCGCCTCCCAGGCGCGCTCGATCAGCAGATCCATCGCGGCGCGGGTACGGGCGTGTTCGGTATCGTCGCCGCGATGCTTGTCGCCGCGACCGGCATAGACCAGATGCGACAGGTAGAATTTATCCACCCCTTCGGCCTCGCACAGATCCAGCATACCGGGCAGGAAGCTGGCGTTATCCTCGGTGATGGTGAACCGCAGGCCCACCTTGACGCCGGTGGCCTTGCAGGCCCGCACGCCTGCCAAGGCCTGATCGAACGCGCCCTCAACCCCGCGGAACCAGTCGTTCATCTGGCCCAGACCGTCCAGCGAGATGCCGACGTAATCGAATCCCAGATCATTGATCCGGTCGATATTCTCGGCCACACGGGTGCCGTTGGTTGACAGCGACAGATGGCGAAACCCCAGTTCCTTGGCCCGTTCGGCCAAGGGGAAAAAATCAAACCGGCTCAGCGGCTCACCGCCCGACAGGATCAGGGCGGGGATGCCGAAGGCGTGCAGATCGTCCAAGACACCCATGGCCTGAGCGTGGCTCAACTCGCCCGGAAAGGGCACATCGGCGCTGGTGGTATAGCAATGCCGGCATTTCAAATTGCAGGTGCGCGTCAGGTTCCAGATCACCACCGGTTTCACAGCGCCGGTCCGGCGGCGCACCGGGGTCGGCGTCACCAATTCGCGCATGTATTGGGTCAGGCGAAACATATCAGGCGTCTCCGCTCAGGCGCATCCCGGTCTTTTTCAGGATGCGGGTGGAATACAGAACGTCATGCCCCCGGCAGGCAGCGCCCAACAGGGCGGCCACCTCGGCGCGCTTGGCCTCAACCTCGGCGCGGTCAGATCCATGCAGCATGGCGAACAGGTTATAGGGCCAGTCGGGCAACGCGCGCGGGCGACGGTAGCAATGGCTGACGAACTCCAGCGCGCCGACCTGTTCGCCCAGGATGTCCACGACATCATCGGCCACGTCCCACACGCTCATCCCATTGGCCAGCATGCCCAGGGCATAATGGTTGGGGGCCAGTGCGATACGGCGGATCACGCCGTTTTCCACCAGCCGGGCCATCCGCGCCATCACCACGGCCTCATCCAGCCCCAGCCAGCCCGCCACTTCGGCATAGGGTGCGGGCACCAGCGGCAAGCCACTGGCGGTGGCGGCGATGATCTTGCGGTCTGTGGCGTCGATAGTCATGCGTCAACCCGGAACCCGATGAAGAATTCTTTTTCCTTGGGGAACAGCAGCACTTTCAGCCCCGTTTCCCGCTCAATCCGCGCGGCAGTCGCTGCAATTCCCTCTGGCTTGTCACAGGCCAGCACGAACCACAGGTTCAGCCGATGCGTGCGCTCATAATTATGCGCAACCTCGGGCAGCGCATTGATCAAAGTCACGACCTCGTCGAATCGCTCCGCCGGCACCTGCATGGCACAGAGGCAAAACGCCCCGCCCATCGCGGCGGCATCGTAGAACGGGCCAAAGCGGGTGATCGCACCGATCTCGCGCAGGCGGGTGACCCGGTCAATCAGCGCGGTCTCTTCCAGCCCCAGCGATTTCGCGGCCTCGGCAAAGGGGTTAGGGCAGATCGGAAAGCCAATCTGCAGCGCATTCAGAATGGCGCGGTCGGTGGCGTCCATCTCACCTTCCGGCAGGGTAGTGCGTCTCATGCGGCCTCCGAGATCAATGTGCCGGTCTGTTTGAAACAGCGGGTTGAGAATAGGGGGCGGGATGTGGCCCCGGCCAGTTCGGGCAGGGCATGGGCGCGGGCCAGCACTTCCAATGCTTCGGCACGCGACCGCCCATGGATCATGGAATACAGCGCATAGGGCCAGACACCGGGCACGGTCTGGCGCTGATAGCACAGCGTCACGCCGGGCAAGGCCGCCAGGGCCGGGCCTGCGGTGGCAATCTGTTCGGTCGGCAGATCCCAGACCACCATGGCATTGGCAGTCCAGCCCAGCGGGCGATGGCGCACGATCACACCCAGCCGAGTGATCACGCCACCAGCGACCAGCGTGCTGATGCGCTGAATCAGCGTGGCTTCGTCAAATCCGGTCGCGCGGGCCAATGCGGCATAGGGCGCAGGCACCAGCGCCAGCCCGTCGCGCGACAATGCGTTCAGCAGGGTGCGGTCAGCGGGCGTCAGATCCATGGTCACCGGCGCAGGGCGCGGTTGCATCACCGCTGCCCCGCCGCGCAGGGAAAACCCCAGGTCGATGTTGAAGGGCCGCACCAGACGCAGGTCCAGCACCTGCAGCCCCGCCGCCCGCGACAGCCGCGCCAGTGTCGCCTTCAGCGCCGCGTCATCGGCGGCAGCGGCAACAAACCATAGGTTCCAGTCATCTTCGCGCAGGTAGGAGTGATTCACCCCCGGCTCGGCACCGATCAGGCCGGATACCTCTTCCAACTGCCCCTCGGGCACCGCCATCGCGGCCAGGGTTGACGCGCCTGCCACGTTCGGGCGCACAGTGGCCCCGACCCGCGACACCGTGCCCGCCGCGCGCATCCGCGTTAGCCGGGCCAACACATCCGCTTCGGTCAGGCCCAGAGCCCCGGCCAGACCAGCATAGGGATGCGAGGTCAGCGGAAAATCGCGCTGGAATTCATCCAGCAGCCGGGCGTCGATCGGGTCCAGACGGTCAAACATGGCTATAGCCCCGTCTGATGCGCGCGGGCGGTGAAGAAGATGCCGCTGGGCGCCTCGGCAGCAATTTCGCCGACCTTCTCGCGGCTCTTTGTGTCGTAGATCAGGATCTTGTTGTCATCGCGCGAACTGATCCAGACCTCGGCCCCGCGCGGCGCAAATTCCATATGCAGGATGGCCTTGCCGGGGGTCAGGGTGGCGACCACCTCATGGCTGCGGCTGTCCACCACCTGCACCACGTCGTTCAGCGGCGTGGCAAAGTTCACCCAGACATAGGGGCTGGCGGGCTGGGCGATGACAAAGACCGGCTGACCATGCACCGGGGTGACGGCCACCTCGGCCTGCGTGGCGCGGTCAACCCATAGCAGTTCGTGCCGACCCACGGCGGGCAGCGCATATTGGCCTTCGGTAAAGGCCCAGCCCTGCAGGTGGGGCATTTTATAGACCGGCATATCCTCGCCGTCCTTACCGTATTCGGTCAGGAATTTCTCGGGCTGCGGGTTGTCGTCCCACAGATCAAAGGCGGTCACGCCCTTTTCGCCGAAAAGGCCGACCAGATAGGTATGCGCATCATCGGTCAACACGGCGTCAAACGGGTTCTTGCCGGCATTGCCGATCATCCTGATCTGCGGCCCGGGGCCCGAGAAATCACCCAGGAAAACCTCACCGGTATCCCAGACCGCCCAGGCAAAGCGGCGGCCCGGCACGTCGACCAGACCGATGGTCTTGCCCGCGGCGGGAATGTCGGCGACCAGATCAAGGGTATCTGCGTCAAACACCTTGACCCCGCCGGGTTCATAGTTCGACACCGCGACCAGCTTGCCATCGTCCGAGATAGCGCCGCCGATGGAATTTCCCGCCTGCACGGTGCGCGCGACGACCTTTTGGGTAACGATATCCACTTTGGTCAGCCCGCCATCGCGGCCAAAGATGTAGGCGAACCGCTCATCAGGGGAATAGGTCATGCTGGCGTGCGAGACATCGCCCAGGCCAGAGATCCGTCCGATCGCGGCGCGGTCTGACCGGTCAATGACCAGCACGCTGCCGGTGGCGCGTTCGATCACCAGCCCCAGATCGCCGGTCGAGCCGGGCAGATCCGTGGTCTCAGCCCAGAGCGGACTGGCCAAGAGGCATAGCAGAAATGCAGCGCGTTTCATAGGCTTACTCCGGGTTCTTAAGGTGGTTGGCGATCCAGATCGCCTCTTCTTCGCTCAACAATGGCCGCCAGGGTGGCATTGCGGTGCCGGGCACGCCGTCAAGGATGATCAGGGCCAAGGTGTCGGCATCAGCCTGCGCCAGCGCCTCGGCGGTCAAGGGACTGCCCAGACCGCCCTTGCGGGTCAGACCGTGGCACGAGCCGCAGTCTTGCAAGACCATATGTTCCAGATCTGCGGCGCGACTGGCAGGCACTTCGGCCGCCGCGGGTGTCGCGGCCAACAAAAGGGCCAGAACCTTACGCATAGGCCGCCATCCCCGGCCCTTCGCACTGTTCGGCATCAAGCGCAGAAATTGCGGGGTACAACCCGGCGACATGGCCGATCATGAACAGAACCGGCGCTTCGGGCTGGGCGGTGGCCACATCGGTGCCGATAGCGCCCAGGGTGGACATCAGCCGCGTCTCACGCGGGGTGGTGGCGGCAGCCACCGCCAGCACCGGCAGCGACGGTGCCATGCCGTGACGCATCAGTTGCAGCGCGATCTCGGCGATATTGGCAGCCCCCATATAGACCACCAGCGTGGTGTCTTCGGACGCGAGAGACGCCCAGTCCAGATCCAGCGCCGCGTCCTTGGCGCGGTGCCCGGTCACATAGCGCACGCCGGTGGCGAGGCCGCGATGCGTCAGCGGCACCCCGGTTGAGGCGGCCGCCCCTTGGGCCGAGGTGATGCCGGGCACATAGGTCACCGGCACGCCGGCGGCACGGGCGGTTTCGGCCTCTTCACTGCCCCGGCCAAAGATCAGCGGATCACCGCCCTTTACGCGGGCGACACAAAGGCCTTGGCGGGCGAGTTCCACCAAGAGGTCATTGATCGCCTCTTGCGGCACTTTGTGGAATTTCGGCAGTTTGCCCACGTCGATCCGGCGGATGCCGGGCGGCACCAGCGCCATGATCTCGGGGCTGACCAGACGGTCATGCACCACAACATCGGCGGTTTGCAGCAGGCGCAGCGCCTTGACCGTCAAGAGATCAGGGTCACCGGGCCCGGCGCCGATCAGGTAAATCTGGCCCATGGGGCGGGTCGAGGACAGGTCTTTCATGGCTCACCCTGGCGGCTGGCTTTGGATAGATGGATGCGGGGGCCAGACCGGCCCCCGCGCCCTTATCAAGACTTAGTAGATGTCTTTTTGGGTGTTCATCACGTTGAACTTACCCGTTGGCGTGATCAGGCGCGGGTCCTTGATCACATGCTTCAACTCCAGCGTCTTGTCGTCAACGACAACAATCGCGCTTTCCTTGTCTTTCGAGTTCCAGACCGAGAACCACACTTCGGTGCCTTCCTTGTTGAACTCGGGCTGCACCACGCGCGGCTGGCCATCGGTGATCCCGGCCCACTCGCCAATCGGCAAAGTGACGAATTCGGGGTTCACGTCCGGGTCGCCGCCCATCGTCGAGATGTCATACACCGCGACCGAGGCCGAGGTTTCCGCATCAGGGTTCAACGTCGCATCAACATAAAGATGCGTGCTGTTCGGGTGGGTCTTGATGAACAAGGACCCGCCGCCCAGCGCGTCAAACGTGTCGACGATCTTCCAGGCCTGATCGGGGTGGCCTTCGGGATCGGTGCCGATCAGCGCGACCGATTCGTCGCCCAGGTGGCTGGTCGACCAGACCGGACCGTAAACCGGGTGGGTAAAGTTCGCGCCACGCCCCGGGTGCGGGGTCTGGCCACCGGTCTCGATCAGCGCGGTCAGCTTGTCTTCCTTGGTGTCCACGACCGCGATCTTGTTGCGGGCGTTGGCGGCCACCATGAAATAGCGCTTGGTGCTGTCCAGACCACCGTCATGCAAGAACCGCTCGGCCTCGACTTCGGTCATCTTCAGGTTCTTCAGGTCGGTGTAGTCAACGAAGATGATCTTCCCCGTTTCCTTCACGTTCACGATGAACTCGGGCTTGTAATGCGACGACAGGATCGACGCGACACGCGGTTCCGGGTGGTAGGTCTGCTCGTCATAGATCATGCCGCGGGTCGAGACGATCTTCTTGGGCTCCAGCGTATCGCCGTCCATGATGACGAACTGCGGCGGCCAATAGGCGCCGGCGATCACCAGCTTGTCTTCCCAGCCCTCGAACTTCGAGGTCTCGACCGACCGTGCCTCGATGCCCATCTTGATCGAAGCCACCGTGGCGGGCTCTTTCATCCACAGGTCGATCATGTTCACCAGACCATCGCGGCCGATGACCAGCAGATAGCGCCCCGAGGCCGAGATACGGCTGATATGCACCGCATAGCCGGTGTCGATGATCGAACGGATCTCATAATTGCCACCGTCGATCAGGGCGATCTGACCCGCATCGCGCAGCGTCACTGACATCAGGTTCTCGATGTCGATATCGTTCATCTTTTCGGTCGGCCGATCTTCAGGCTTGATCAGCACCTTCCAGGTAGCCATCATTTCCGGCATGCCCCATTCGGGCGGCTGCGGCGCTTCCAGCAAAAGATAGCGGGCCATCAGGTCCACTTCTTCTTCGGTCAACGAGCCAGAGGTGCCCCAGTTCGGCATCCCGGCAGGTGAGCCGTAGGTGATGAAGCTGTGCAGATAATCATAGCCGTTTGCACGCGTCAGATCCGGCGTCAGCGCCTTGCCGGTGGCACCTTTGCGCAAGACACCATGACAGCCGGCGCAGCGCTGGAAATAGATCTCGGTGGCCTTCTGGAACTCTTCTTGCGTCATGACTGGATCATCAGGCTTCAGACCCGGAATCTCGACCTGGATTTCGGCGAGAGTGGTCATCGACGGCTCATAGGCGGCGGCAGGGCCGTCGGTATGATCCTTGGGCTTTTCTTGGGCCATGATCGGCGCGGCAAGAAGGCCCAACAGCAGCGCGGCACTGCCTAGCAGGACAGCCCTGGCGGGTTTGGCTCGGGGGGTCATATGAATTTCTCCGTTTCGCTGGTGAGGCTGCGGTGACCTATTCACGATCCGGTGAGGGCATACCTTGACTTAGGTCAACGTCTGCCTGCGACAGAACGCGCAGGGTCCGCCGCATGACCCGTCTGATGCACCTTATATTCACCATCTGCCTTTTGGCGTTGCCGGCCTTTGCCGGTGGCCCGTTGGGCACCGACACACCTCAGTTGCGCCCACCCACCGCGGTTGAGGCGGCGGCGCTGTTCGCACACCCAGGCCCGGTGCAATTGCGCCGCGATGACACTGGCGTGCCGGGCTGGACCGTTGTGTCGGGCGGCAACACGCTGGGCTATATCGGATCGACATGGGAGATTGCAGGATCGGTCGGCTACTCGGGGCGGCCGCTGGATGTGCTGGTGGCCGTCACCCCCGATGCGCGGATCAGTGGGGCCCTCTTGGTGCAGCATGATGAACCTGTGCTGACGCTGGGCATCTCAGACGCCGATATTGCCGCCTATGTCTCGGGCTTTGCTGGTTATGATCTGTCGGCGGCAGGGGCGGCCACCGCGCCAAAGGGGCTACCCGACATCATCAGCCGCGCCACCGTATCGACCGGCGTCATCCGCGACGGCATCCTGCGCACCGCACGCACGCTGGCCATCGGGCGCGGGCTGTTGGCGGGGGGCGGCGGGATTGACCGGCTCAGCTATGCACCCGCCACCTGGGATCAGCTGATCGCCGCTGGTGCCATCGCAGAAACCCGCGTCTCGATGACGCAGGCCGCCGCCGCACTGGCCGGGGCCAAGGTCCCCCTGCAGCCCGGAGACGCCGATTTCCTGCACCTTTGGGTCGGGATCATCGACACCCCCAGCATCGGCCAGAACCTGTTGGGCCAGCAGGATTTCACCAGGGCGGTTGGCAATCTGGGCGCGGGCGGATCGGCGCTGATGGTGATGTCATCCGGCCTGCAATCGCATCGCGGAACTGATTGGAAAAAGTCCGGCAACTTTGACCGGATCACCGTCATTCAGGGCGATACCCGCTGGCAGCCCACCGACGCTGACTATCAGATGCAAAAGAAGTTGGCGCCGCCGGACGCGCCAAAGATGAAAGAGATCAGCCTTTTCGCGCTGCCCACCAACATTGACGCGACCCGGCCCTTTACCGTTGAGATCACCGCCGCCCGCCCCACCCAGACCGGGCAGGCCGAAATGACCATCGCCCTGCCCTATACCCTGCCGTCAGCCTATGTGCTGCCCCCCCCGCCTGAGGCCGAGCCGCTGTGGATTTCGGCCTGGAAATCCAAACAGCCGCAGATCGCCATTGTCGCTCTGATGCTGGCCACGCTGACCCTGATTCTGTTTGCGCAGGAATGGATCACTCGCCGTCCGCGTCTGTGGCGAATCAGCCGGCTGTCGTTCCTGGCCACCACCTTTTTCGTGCTTGGCATGGGGCTGAACGGGCAACTGTCGGTGGTGCAAGTCGTCGCGTTCCTGCATTCTCTGCTGACCGGCTTTCGCTGGGAAACCTTCCTGATTGAACCGGTGATCTTCATTCTCTGGGGCTTTACCGCGCTGGGCATGCTGTTCTGGGGGCGTGGCGTCTTTTGCGGCTGGCTTTGCCCGTTTGGCGCGCTGCAGGAACTGACCAATGCCGCCGCCCAACGCCTGGGTGTCAAACAGATTGCCGTGCCGCAGGCGCTGCATGAACGGCTATGGGTGATCAAATACAGCCTGTTCATGGGGATCGTGGCGTTGTCGTTCTATTCCATGCACGAAGCGCTGCTGATGGCCGAGGTAGAACCCTTCAAGACCGCGATTTCCCTGCGCTTCATGCGGGCCTGGCCGTTTGTGCTGTTCGTTCTTGTGCTGTTGACGGCGGGTCTGTTTATTGAGCGGTTCTATTGCCGTTACCTCTGCCCCCTTGGCGCAGGGCTGGCGATACCAGCCAAGCTGAAGATCTTTGACTGGCTGAAGCGCCGCCCGCAATGTGGCCGCGAATGCCGGTTGTGTGAAACGAAATGCACCGTTGGCGCGATTGACGCCATCGGCCGTATCAATGCCAATGAATGCGTGCTGTGTCTGCGCTGCCAGGTGATCATGAATGATCCCACCGCCTGCCCGGTCCTGAAACGCCGAACCAGAACCGAGGCCCCGACATGACCCTGCTGACCCGCCTGCTCACCGATGGTTTTCGCATCTTTTTCTTGTCAGCGCTGATCTTCGCGCTGGTCACCGTGGGGTTGTGGGAGGTCTGGCTGGCCAGCAACCTGGATCTGCCGGTCTCGATGCCCCCCCAGCAATGGCACGCGCATGAGATGATCTTTGGCTATGGCACCGCCGCTCTGGGCGGGTTCCTCTTGACCGCGGTGCCGAACTGGACAGGCGGCAAAGGCGCGGCGCGGCGGTTCATCACGCTGGCCTTTGCGTTGTGGTTGGTCGGACGGTTGGCGATGCTGTTCAGCGATTTCTTGCCCGCAGCGTTCGTCACGCTGGCCGATCTGGCCTTTGTGCCTGCACTGATCCTGAAAATCGGGCTGTTGCTGATGGCGCGGCCAAAGCCGCAGCAGATGATCTTTCTTCTGGCGCTGTCCATCCTGTGGGCCGGCAATCTGATGTGCCATCTGGAATGGCTGGGGTTGGTCGCCGATGGCACCGCCCCCGGGTTGCGGGCGGGCCTGTTGACGCTGGTGGCGATGATCGTCATTCTGGGCGGCCGTGTAACGCCCGGGTTCACCAAGAACGCCATGGTGCAGTCGGGTCGCACCGACCGCCTGCCCCGCACGCCTGCCCCCTTGGCCATCGCCGCCATCGCCCCGGCACTGACGCTGCCCGTGGCCACCCTGCTGGGCTTGCCTGATGCGCTGATCGCCGCATTGGCCATTTTCGCCGGAGCGGCCGTGCTGGCCCGCGTGGCCCTGTGGCAAGGGCTCTGGACACTGCCGCGCCCGATTCTGTGGACGCTGCATCTGTCCTATGCGGTGACCGGGCTGGGACTGGTCGCGCATGGGCTGGCCGCCATCGGCATCGGGTCAGAGATTGGGGCGCTGCATATCCTGGGCATCGGCTCGGTCGGGGGGATGACGCTGTCGGTGCTGTCGCGGGCCGCATTGGGTCATAGTGGCCGCCCGCTGATCGCCGCGCGCCCGCTGGCCCTGGCCTATGGGCTGCTGCCTCTGGCCGCGCTGTCGCGCTATACGGCGGCCACTGTGCCTGATCTCTACACCCCCGCCACGCTGACCGCAGGCGCGCTGTGGCTGGCCGCTTTTGCGCTGGCGCTGGCCAATCTGTGGCCCGCCCTTCTATTGCCGCGCCCACCACGGGCGCCCGTTGGAAAGCCGCCGCAATGACGCTGAACCGTCGCCTTTTCCTGTCGCTGACCGCCGCGGCCGTCAGCCTGACCGCCCTGCCCGCGCAGGCCACCGTGTCTGACTGGCAGGGCACCGGGCTGGGAGCGGCGCTGTCGCTGCGGCTGATCGGCGATGATCCCCATCACGCCCGCCGCACGTTCTCGCGGGTCGAGGCCGAGATTGCCCGGGTTGAGGCGACAGCCTCACTGCACCGCGATTCATCGCTGACCCGGCTGAACCGCGACGGGCGGCTGGCCTGGCCCGACCCCGCCTTTCTGGCGCTGCTGGATCTGGCCGGTCAGGTGCATGCCGCCACCCGGGGCGCGTTTGACCCCACTGTGCAGCCGCTGTGGCAGGCCATCGCCACCGGGGGAGACACCGTCGCCGCCCGCGCGGCAATCGGCTGGGATCGCGTCCGGCTGAGCCATGAGGAAATCCGGCTGGCCCCCGGTCAGGCACTGACGCTGAATGGCATCGCGCAGGGCTGGGCGGCTGACCGAATCGCCGCGCTCTTGCGCGCCGAAGGCTATGCCAATGCCTTGATCGACATGGGGGAAATCAACGCCCTGGGGCAACGAGAAGATGCTGCGCCCTGGCGCGTCGCCATCGCCGGGCCAACCGGACAGCCCTTGGCCGAAACCGCCTTGACCAACCGCGCGCTGGCCACCTCATCCCCGATGGGCACACGGATCGGTGCGGATCGCCCGCATATCATCGGCCCCGCCGGGCAAAACCCGCTGTGGCAAACCGCCGCGGTCAGTGCCGCCAGTGCGGCGCTGGCCGATGCGCTGTCCACCGCCTTTTGCCTGATGTCCCGCGCTGCCATTGACGACAGTCTGGCCCGGTTTCCCGATGCCCGGCTGGAGGCGCTGGCCTAAAAGCCCAGCTCGGTCTTGCACTCACGCGCTGATTGATTGACCGCTAGGATCACCTTTTTCGCGCTGTCGGCAACGACGTCGTCATTCAGCGCCGCAATCTCTTCGGGCGTCACCGCCGCCGCCATCCTGGCGTCAAAGCAACTGCGCAAACTGGCGGTGCTTTGCGTGCTGAGCCCGGCCGCCATCTGGTCCAGGTTTGCTTTGACAATCGAGTCGTAATTCCCCAGTTCCGGCAGGGTGCCAAAGCCCTCTTGGCAGCTGTAGGGCGGATAGCTGTTCCAGCCGACAACCGCCTTTTCGCGCTCGCGCAGCGTCTTGCAGCCCCACTCACGGGCGAAGGCTGGCATCCGGGCGTTGATGTCGATCCAGATCTCCATCCCGTCCATGCCGAAGACCCCGCGCTTTGGGTCAATCTCTTCATACATGGCGGTATTGTACCACTTGCCGACCATCAGGGCAAAGAACCCGACCACGGCAAAAACCATCAGCAGAATGATTTTCTTGATTTTCGTCATACGATCACTCGCTATACTTGACCAATTCCTGACCCGCTTAACCAAACCTGGCCCCATCGACAACGCCGAACAAATCAACTTGCCGCACCCACCGGTTGACTTTGGTTAAGGCTACCCGTAGCGGATGGGATCACACCGACGTTACCTGAAACTGCTAAGGGAAGGATTCCGCCATGCGCGAAGTCATGACCAAGAGCATGGCCCGCAACATCTTTTACGGCGGATCCCTGTTCTTCATCATAATCTTCGTGGGCCTGACAGCCCACTCGCACTACTATATCACCACAGTATCGACCGACGAAGCCACGCTGACCCCCGAGGTCGCCGCGGGCAAACTGCTGTGGGAAAAGCATTCCTGCATCAACTGCCACACCCTGTTGGGCGAAGGCGCCTATTTCGCACCCGAGTTGGTCAATGTGATGACCCGCTGGGGGATTGAGCCCGGCGACCACGAAGGTGCCTTTGAGGCGGTGAAGGGCTGGATGGATGCGATGCCGTCTGGCATCGAGGGCCGTCGCCAGATGCCGAACTTCAACCTGACCGACGAAGAATACCGCAACATCGCCGATTTCCTGCTCTGGATCAATACGATCAAGGCGCAGGACTGGCCCCCGAATGATGCGGGTTGAGGAGTCATAACCATGAAATATCAATCGCAAAAAATCGCGCTGGCCTACTTTGTGGTGGCCATGACGCTGTTTGCCGTTCAGGTCAGCCTGGGTCTGGTCCTGGGCTGGATCTACGTTGATCCGAACTTCCTGGCCGAGATCATGCCCTTCAACATCGGCCGGATGTTGCACACCAACAGTCTGGTCGTATGGCTTCTGTTGGGCTTTTTCGGGGCCGCCTACTATCTGGTGCCCGAAGAGTCCGAGCGTGAATTGTACTCGACCAAACTGGCCTGGCTGCAACTGGCCATCTTCGTTCTCGGCACCGCCGGGGTGGTGGTGACCTATCTGTTCAACCTGTTTGACGGCAGCTACCTTTTCGGCAACGAAGGGCGTGAGTTTCTGGAGCAGCCGCGCTGGGTCAAGTTCGGCATTCTGGTCGCCGCCCTGATCTTCCTTTTCAACATCACGATGACGGTTATGGCGGGCAAGAAAACCGCGATCACCAACATCTTGTTGTTGGGCCTCTGGGCGCTGTCGCTGCTGTGGGTCTTTGCCTTCATCAACCCTGACAACCTGGCCCTGGACAAGATGTACTGGTGGTATGTCGTTCACCTCTGGGTGGAAGGCACCTGGGAATTGGTGATGGCGTCGATCCTGGCCTTCCTGATGCTGAAGCTGACGGGGGTTGATCGTGAGGTCGTGGAAAAGTGGCTTTATGTCATTGCCGCGCTGGCGCTGTTCTCGGGCATCCTGGGCACCGGTCACCACTACTACTGGATCGGCACGCCGGGCTACTGGCAGTGGATCGGCAACATCTTCTCTTCCCTGGAGATTGCGCCGTTCTTCGCGATGATGTCCTTCGCCTTCGTGATGGTCTGGAAAGGCCGCCGCGACCACCCGAACAAGGCCGCTTTGCTGTGGTCCCTGGGCTGCGCCACTCTGGCGTTCTTTGGTGCGGGCGTCTGGGGCTTTCTGCACACGCTGCACGGCGTGAACTACTATACCCACGGCACGCAGATCACCGCCGCACACGGCCACCTGGCCTTCTACGGCGCCTATGTCTGCCTTAACCTGGCGATCATCACCTATGCCATGCCGCATCTGCGCGGACGTGACCCCTACAACCAGGTGCTGAACATGGCCTCGTTCTGGCTGATGTCTTCGGGCGTGGTGTTCATGACCTTCACCCTGACCTTTGCAGGCACGATTCAGACCCACCTGCAGCGCGTCAACGGCGAATACTTCATGGACGTGCAGGACCAACTCTGGCTGTTCTACGCCATGCGCTTCGGTTCGGGTGTGGCTGTGGTTCTGGGCGCGATTCTGTTCATCTACGCCGTCGCCTTCCCGCGCCGCGAAGTTGTGTCTCCAGGCCCGCTGGAACAAGATCGCCTGGCCAAGGATCCCGACCACATGGCTGCGGAGTAATGCAGATGGACGGTTCCCACATCAAGACGGGGGGGGCGGCTGACGCCCCCTTCTACCTGCCCCAAAGCGACGAGTGCGAAGTCTTCGCCGCCGCTGCCGCCAACCGCCTGCCCGTGCTGCTGAAAGGCCCCACCGGCTGCGGCAAGACCCGTTTTGTCGCCGCTATGGCGCACCGGCTTGGTCGCCCGCTTTATACCGTGGCCTGCCACGATGACCTGTCGGCCTCCGACCTGATCGGCCGCTACCTTCTGAAAGGCGGCGAGACCGTCTGGGTTGATGGCCCGCTGACCCGCGCTGTGCGCGACGGCGCCATCTGCTACCTTGATGAGATCGTCGAGGCCCGCAAGGACGTGACAGTTGTCCTTCACCCGCTGACCGACGATCGCCGCATCCTGCCGATTGACCGGACGGGTGAGGAGCTGGAGGCCCATCCCGATTTCCTTCTGGTCGCCAGCTATAACCCCGGCTACCAAAACATCCTGAAAACGCTGAAACCCTCTACCCGTCAGCGCTTTCTCAGCCTGGAATTCACTTTCCCGCGTCCGGAACACGAAATCCCCGTGGTCGCGCGCGAAAGCGGCTTGCCCGAAGCCCAGGTCCAACCCCTTGTCCGTCTGGCCAACAAGCTGCGCGCCATGAAGGGTCAGGATCTCGAAGAGGGCATCTCCACCCGCCTTGTCATCTATTGCGCAACCCTCATCGCCGGCGGCATGAACATCGACCGCGCCATTCGCGCCACGATGATCGAACCGCTGACCGACGATGCGGACGTCAAGGCCGGGCTCCGCGATCTTGTGACAGCCGTTTTCGGGTGAGGCCGGCAATGTCACGGATCGAATTCGAGCCATGGGAACCCGAAGAAACCGTCGGGAAACTGTGGCACGCCTTTGCCAGTCGTCTGGACGGTGACCCCGTCCACGACGGAGCCCGTGTCCTGCTATCC
>JBATPI010000064.1:0-14608 GCA_049291415.1 Paracoccaceae bacterium
CAACCCGTCGGATTGGCTGAAAACCTCGGGCGTGCATCTTAACGAAGGCGTGCCGCCTGCCCCCGGCGTGGCGCTGCTGGCGGTGAAGCCGCAGATGATGGGCGCCGCGTTGCCCGCCTTGCAGGCCTTGGGAAATGGCAAGACGCTGTTCATCTCGATTGCCGCCGGAACGACAATCGCGGCGTTTGAGGCCGCTTTGGGCGGGCAGACACCCATCGTGCGCACCATGCCCAACACACCCGCAATGGTTGGGCGCGGCATCACGGCGATCTGCGGCAATGCCCATGCCACGCCAACGCATCTGACCCTGGCCCGCGATCTGATGGCAGCCGTCGGCCAGGTGGTCGAACTGGAAGGCGAACACCAGATCGACGCGGTAACTGGCGTGTCCGGTTCCGGCCCGGCCTATGTGTTTCACCTGATCGAAGCGATGGCGGCGGCAGGCGTGGCACAAGGCCTGTCCGAAGCCGTGGCGATGCAGCTGGCCCGTGCCACCGTTTGCGGAGCGGGGGAATTGGCGTTTCAATCCGACGAGACGGCGGCGCAGTTGCGGATCAACGTGACCTCTCCGGGTGGGACCACGGCGGCGGCCTTGGCGGTCTTGATGGATGCAACCACCGGATTTCCGCCCCTTATGGCCCGCGCTGTTGCGGCAGCTGCGGATCGCGGGCGGGAGTTGGGCAAGTGATTTCCTATGGGGATTTCGAGAACGTCGATATCCGCGTCGGCCGGATCACAAAGGCCGAGCCCTTCCCCGAGGCGCGCAAGCCTGCGTTCAAGCTTTGGGTGGATTTTGGCGATCTGGGGGTAAAGCGGTCTTCGGCGCAGATCACAAAACACTATACGATTGAACAGCTTATAGGACGGCAGGTGATGGCGGTAGTGAACTTCCCGCCCCGCCAGATCGGCCCGGTGATGTCTGAGGTTCTGGTGCTGGGCGTGCCGGATGAGGCGGGCGAAGTGGTCCTGCTGGCCCCCGGCCATGACGTACCTTTGGGCGGAAGGATGTTCTGATGCGGCTTTTGTTGACACGGCGGCTGCCGGACCGGGTGATTGCGGCCGCGAAGGCCCGGTTTGACGTGGTTTCGCGCGATGAAACGGCGGTTCTGTCAGCAGAGGAGCTGCGCGCCGCGTTGCGCGATTTCGATCTGGTTCTGCCCACCTTGGGCGACCGCTTTCAGGCAGAGGTCTTTGCCGATGTGCCAAAGCCCCGCGCGCAGCTTCTGGCCAATTTTGGTGTTGGTTACAACCACATCGACGTTGTGGCCGCGCGGGCCGCAGGGGTGGCGGTAACGAACACTCCGGGTGCCGTGACCGATGCCACAGCCGATATCGCACTGGCTCTGATCCTGATGACCGCGCGGCGATTGGGCGAAGGAGAGCGTCTTTTGCGGCGCGGCGCATGGTCTGGCTGGGGGCCGGTGCAGATGCTGGGCACCCATGTCACCGGAAAAACCGTCGGCATTCTGGGGTTCGGCCGGATTGGTCAAGCGATTGCGCGGCGCTGTCATTTCGGCTTTGGCATGCAGGTGCTGTTTCACAATAGATCCCCTGTGACGCCGGATTTTCCAGCGCAACAGGTGGATATGGCACAGGCGATGGCGGCGGACTTTGTCGTGGTGGCGGTGCCGGGCGGGCCTGCAACCCATCATCTGATCAACGCGGACTCTTTGTCTTGCATGGCGGAAACCGGAATTCTGGTGAACATCTCTCGCGGGGATGTTGTGGACGAAGCGGCCCTGATCGCGGCCCTGCAAGCGGGCCGGATCGCGGGTGCCGGGATGGACGTGTACGAGTTCGAGCCAGAAGTGCCCGCGGCGCTGACGGCAATGGAAAACGTCACCCTGCTGCCGCATCTGGGCACCGCCTGTCTGGAGGTGCGCGAGGATATGGGGATGATGGCGGTGGCCAATCTGATCGCTTTTTCAGAAGGGAAGACCCCGCCCAACCTGTTGATGAAATGATCATTTCCAGGCAACGCCGGTTCATCTTCGTGCATGTTCCTAAGACAGGCGGAACGGCCATGGCACTGGCGCTGGAAAAACGGGCTGCGAAGGATGACATCCTGATCGGCGACACGCCCAAAGCGCGCGCGCGGGCGGGGCGGTGGAAGGGCATCAAGACAGCCGGAAGGGTTTGGAAACACAGCAGTCTGGCGGATGTTGTGGGGCTGGTGAGCCCTGAGGAAATACAAGAGTTTCAAACCGTTACACTGGTTCGTAATCCGTGGGATCGGGCGGTAAGCTACTATCAATGGCTGCGGGCACAAAACTTCGCACACACCGCCGTGGGGCTGGCAAAGACCCATGATTTCAGCGGTTTTCTGAACCACGCGCAGACAGTGACAGCCTTTCGGTTGTGGCCCTATGGCGCCTATGTGCGGTTGCCTTCCGGTGAGGAAAAAGAAAGCACATTCATACGGTTGGAAAGATTTTCGGAAGATGTGCAACCCTTTGAGGCGCATCTGGGGTTTCGTCTTGCCCTGCCCCATGCCAACCAAAGCGAACGGGCGCGCGATTGGCGGCCGTATTATTCGGTTGCGGACGCCGCCCTGATCGCCGGGATCTGTGCCGAAGACATCGCCCGGTTCGGGTATCAGTTTGACCCCGAGCCGGGTTGAACTCACGACTGTCCGGGCGATTCCGCCGCTAGGCCGCGCGTTTTTCGCCGCCGAAACGACCATAAAAGCTTTCACCCTTTTCAGCCATCTCGCGCAGCAGCGCGGGCGCATGGAACCGTGGGCCGAACTGGGCAGTCAATCCGCGGCAAATCTCTACCGCATGTGCAGCGCCCAGCATATCCAGCCAGGAGAACGGCCCACCTGACCAAGGCGCAAAGCCCCAGCCAAGAATCGCGCCCACGTCGCCTTCGCGGATGTCGGTCAGAACGCCCTCTTCCAGCGCGCGAACCGCCTCATTCGCCTGGGCGAAAAGCAGGCGGTTCTGCACGTCGGACAACGACGGCTGCATCTTGTCGAGCGGATACCTTTGCCCGAGGCCATCCCAAAGCTCCAGCCGCTCTCCCTTATCGGAATAACTGTAGAAACCGGCGTTGGATTTGCGACCCAGACGGCCCTGATCGGCCATCCAGAACAACACGTGATCGACCGCCTCATCCGTATAATCATCGCCCATCGCAGCCTTGGTCGCCTTGGCGATTTTCACGCCAAGGTCGATTGAGGTTTCATCCACCAATTGCAACGGACCCAGCGGCATTCCGACCAGTTTGGCGGCGTTTTCCACCAGTGCGGGGGCGACGCCGTCGGCGACCATGCGGATGCCTTCGTTGATGTAGGGAATGATGCAGCGGTTGGCGGAAAAGAACCGCGCGTCATTCACCACGATGGGCGTTTTTCTAATTTGTCGAACGAAATCAAGCGCTTTGGCGACGGCGCGGGGGCCGGTCTCTTTGCCCTTGATGATCTCGACCAGCATCATCTTATCAACGGGGCTGAAGAAGTGGATGCCGATGAAATCCGCCGGGTGGCTGCTGGCATGGGCGAGAGAGCTGATCGGCAGGGTTGAGGTGTTGGTGGCATAGACCGGGCCGGGGCCGGTGGCGGCATCGGCCTTTTTGGTGACTTCGGCCTTGACTTTGGGGTCTTCAAATACCGCCTCGACAATCAGATCGACGCCTTTCAGGGCGGCATAATCGGTGGTGGCGGTGATGCGGGCCAGCACTTCGGCCTTTTTCTCGGGGGTCACCTTGCCGCGCTTCATCCCCTTGTCCAAAAGGGCCTCGGAATGGGCGCGGCCACGGTCGGCGGCCTCTTGTTTGCTGTCGATCAAGACCACCTCGATCCCGGCATTGGCGGCGACATAGGCGATGCCCGCGCCCATCATGCCTGCGCCCAGAACGCCCAGTTTTTTGACGGTCTGGTCGGGCACGTCGGGGCGGTTGGCACCTTTGTCCAGCGCCTCTTTGTTGATGAAAAGGCTGCGGATCATCGCGCTGGACGAGGGGTTCATCAGAACAGAGGTGAACTGCCGCGCCTCAATCCGCAGGGCAGCGTCAAAGGGCACGAGGGCACCTTCGTAGACGGCGGCCATCAGCGCCTTGGCGGCGGGAAAGACGCCTTGGGTCTTGCCCAGGATCATCGCGTTGGCGCCAACGAAGGTCATGAAACCCGAAGGGCTGTAGGGCGCGCCGCCGGGCATCTTATAGCCCTTGTCGTCCCAGGGTTTGACCAGATCGGCGTCCTTGGCGGCCAGCACCCAGGCCTTGGCGGATTTGAGCAGGTCTTTGGCGCTAACCACCTCATCAATCAACCCGGCGGCTTTGGCGGCTGTGGGGTTCGAGAGTTTACCCTCCAAAAGGAAGGGGGCTGCCATCATCGCGCCCAGCTTGCGAGTCAGCCGCGTGGTCCCACCTGCGCCGGGGAAGATGCCGACCATGATTTCGGGCAAACCGATCTTGGCCTTGGGATTATCGGCGGCAAAGATGCGGTGGCAGGATAGCGGCAGCTCCAGCCCGATGCCAACGGCGGTGCCGGGAATGGCGGCTGCAATGGGTTTTCCGCCCTTTTTGGTTTTGCGGTCCATGCCCGCCAGTTCGATCTTGCGCAAAACATGGTGCATCTGCATGACGCCATCGAACACCGCCTGCGCGCCGCCAGCCTGCATCTGGGCGATGACGTTCAGATCCATGCCGCCGGCAAAATCCTTTTTGCCCGAGGTGATGACGATGCCCTTTACCCCAGCATCGGCCAAGGCGGCATCGACCAGATCGCTGAGTTCCTGAAAGCCGGTCAGCGACATGACGTTCATGCTTTTCCCTGGCACGTCCCAGGTGATGACAGCCACGCCATCGGCGCCGGTCTTCATGGTGAAATCGGTCATTTCTTGCCTCCTTCGGGCCAGGGCGTGCTGTCGCGGCGCGGGTCGCACCGGGCGGGCCCGTCCTTAAGCGTGATCAGATCTTGGTCGGTGGTAGGGATGATGTCGGGCATCAGCGCGGCCCCTTGTAGGGGGTGCCGTCGCGGTAGGTGAACTGCGCCTCGCCGCCGGCCAGCTCGACCCGCAGGTCAACGTCGGAATAGGTGGCGACTTCACGCGGGGCCTTGGTGCCAATGACAAGGAACCGGGCGGGCTGGTCGCTGCGGTTGACGAAATGGTGACCATCGCCGGTATTGGCGGGGAAAGCGGCGCAATCGCCGGGGGCCATGGGGGTTTCCCCCGCGTCTTCGATCAGCACGCATTCCCCTTCGGTGATCATGACGAATTCATCCTCATGCAGGTGCCAATGCCGCAGGGACGACAGCGCGCCGGGCTCCAGCGTCACCAGATTGACGCCGAATTGCGTCAACCCACCGGCCTGCCCCAGCCGCAGCGATGTGCGGCCCTTCACCACGGCTGCATAGGGCTGGGGATAGATCGAACCGGTCTTTTCCGGCACGGCGTGCAGATTCAGCTTTGGCATCATACCCTCTCGATGATGGTGGCGGCCCCCATGCCAGAGGCGATGCACAGGGTCGCCAGGCCCACGCTCTTGCCGCTGCGCTCCAACTCATCCAGAAGCGTGCCGATGATGATCGCGCCGGTCGCCCCCAAGGGGTGGCCCATGGCGATGGCGCCGCCGTTGACGTTGACCCGCGCAGGATCAACGCCAAACGCCTGCTGAAAACGCAGGACGACGGCGGCAAACGCCTCATTCACCTCAAAGAGGTCAATGTCACCGATGGTCATGCCTGACTCCTTCAGGATCTTTTCAGTCACCGGAACCGGGCCAGTCAGCATGATGGTGGGATCTGTGCCGATCTTGGCGGTGGCACGGATGCGGGCGCGCGGGGTCAGACCATGCGCCTTGCCAAAGGCAGCATTGCCGACCAGCACGGCGGCGGCGCCATCGACGATGCCGGATGAGTTTCCGGCGTGGTGGATGTGATTGATCCGCTGCAGATGCGGGTATTTCATCAAGGCCAGCTTGTCGAAGCCGGGCATCATCTCGCCCATCTCCTTGAAGGCGGGCCGCAGGGCGGCAAGCGCCGCCATATCGGTGCCGGGACGCAGGTATTCGTCGTGGTCCAGGATGGTCAGGCCGTTACGATCCTTGACCGGGACGATGGATTTGGCAAAGCGATTCTCGGCCCAGGCTGCGGCGGCGCGGGCTTGGGAGTCGACGGCCAAAGCGTCAACCTGTTCACGGGTAAAGCCGAATTCGGTGGCGATGATATCGGCCGAAATGCCCTGCGGCACGAAATAGGTTTTCATCGCCAGCGTCGGATCTACGGCGATGGCGGCACCATCGCTGCCCATGGCGACGCGGCCCATCATCTCGACGCCGCCTGCGATATAGGCCTGACCTGCCCCGCCGCGGATCTGGTTGGCGGCCAGGTTCACCGCCTCCATCCCCGAGGCGCAAAAGCGGTTGATCGCCAGACCGGGGATGCGTTCATCCAGATCCGACAGCAAGACAGCAGAGCGCGCAAGGCACCCGCCCTGCTCCCCCACTTGGGTGACATTGCCCCAGATCACATCCTCAACCGCGGTGCCGGACAGATTGTTGCGGGTTTTCACGGCGTTCAAAAGGCCGGCCGACAGGGCCACCGAGGTCACCTCATGCAGGCTGCCATCGGGGCGGCCGCGGCCACGGGGAGTGCGGACGGCGTCATAGATGAAAGCGTCGGTCATGAGTGATCTCCTTGGGCGGCGGGCGGATACGCCCTTTGCATCAGCGTGTAGGGAGGCTGCCAACCCGGCAAGGCCGACAGACGGTCCAACCAGGCGTCGATATGGGGCCAGTCGGCGCGAACGAACCCGAAGGGCTCAGGATAGTAAAGATAGCTGCAACAGGCCAGATCGGCGATCGAGGGGGCCGCGCCCACCACCCAATCGCGCCCAGCCAGATGGCTGTCCAGCACCCGAACGGCAGCCTTGACGCGGCCCTGCAGATAGACGGCAACGCCTGGCGGGCGCTTGTCCTCGGGCAGGAAATTCAGCAAAAAGCGGCAAGGGCCGGCCTGCCCGGACAGCTTATGCGTGTCCCACAGGATCCAGCGCAGGATCTCGGCCTGATCGGCGGGCGAGGTCGCGCCCAGCTTGCCGGTCTTTTCCGCGATATGCATCAAGATCGCGCCGGACTGGCTGAGCGTCAGGGTACCATCCACCAGCACCGGCACTTCGGCCATGACATTCAGCTGACGAAACCGGTCAGTGCGGGCGGCACCGTTGAAAAAATCAACATGCACCGGCTGCCAGTCCATGCCCGCCAGCGTCATCGCCAGAGCGCATTTATACGCGCTGCCGGATTCGCCGAAACAGTAGAGTTGCGCCGTCATCTCGACCTTCCTGTGCTGCGCCGCCGGCATAGGCCGGGGGTTTTCCACCCCCGGGCCCCCGGAGGATATTTGAACCAAGATGAAAAACGAATTCTTAACTTTAGTCAGTCATCCTTTGAATGCGGTACAGGCTGGGAAGCCGATGACCGCCCGAGGTGAAACCCCACCCTGAAGCCCCGGATAGCCAAAACGGACAGTCGGGGTGGGGCGATCTGTACCTTTCATCTTGGCCCAAATATCCCCGCCGGAGGCACCCGAAGCGGCCACAAAGAGCCCACCTATCGCTTGCGATCCTCCAGTTCCGCATTGAACAGCCGCATCCGATGGGTCAGTGTGTCCTTGTCGATCACGCTGTCGAAATTCTCGAAGATAAACGACAGTGCCTCCCCCTCATCCAGACCCGCATCGCTGGCAAAGCGTTTAAGGCGGCGATAACCATCCTCGGTCATTGCAGCGGGGAAACGGCGGGTCAGGCGCAGGCGTTTGGGCATGAGAGTCCTCGGTTGGGCTGGGGCAAAATTCTTTCTTCAAGAATTTTGATGCCTCAGACTAGAACGCCGCTGCGGGCAGAGTCATCACCGGATCGGCGCCGGATTCGATACGGGCCAGATATGCGGCGCACAGCGGCAGTTGGCGGGCCATGTAGAACCTGCCGGTGGTGATCTTGGCGTTCAGGAAATCGGCGTCGCTGCGGCCATCGGCCAGCGCTGCCAGGGCAGCCTTGGCCATGCGGGTCCACATCAGGCCCAGACACACATGGCCCATCAGATGCATGAAATCATAAGACCCGGCCAGCGCGGCGTTGGGGTCTTTCAGGCCCTTTTCCATGAAGAACATCGCGGCTTGTTGCAGCTGTTTCGAGGCCAGTTTCAACGCCTCGGCAAAGGGTTTCATCGCCTCATTGCCGTCATGGGATTTGATCTCGGCCTTGACCATCTCAAAAAACGCCATGACGTGCTTGCCGCCGTCTTGTGCCAGTTTGCGGCCCACCAGATCCAGCGCCTGCACGCCGTTGGCACCTTCGTAGATCATTGCGATCCGGGCATCACGGGCGAATTGCGACATGCCGTTTTCTTCGATATAGCCGTGCCCGCCATAGACTTGCTGGGCCTGCACCGCCATCTCAAACCCCTTGTCGGTCTGAAAACCCTTGATCACCGGGATCATCAGGCTGACCAGCCCTTCGGCATCCTCATCTCCCGAACGGACCGAGGCGTCGATCAGGCTGGCAGCCCAGAGCGTCAGGGCGCGCGCACCTTCGGTAAAGGATTTCTGTTCCATCAGGCTGCGGCGGATATCGGGGTGGACGATCAGGGGATCGGCCGGGCCTTTGGGGTTTTCGGGGCCGGTGACGGCGCGGCCCTGCAGGCGGTCTTTGGCGTAGATCACGGCGTTCTGGTAGGCGACTTCGGCCTGGGCATAGCCTTGCAGGCCGACACCCAGACGCGCCTCATTCATCATGGTGAACATGGCGCGCATGCCCTTGTGCAGATCGCCGAGCAGCCAGCCGGTGGCCCCGTCAAAATTCATCACGCAGGTGGCATTGCCGTGGATGCCCATCTTCTCCTCGACCTTGCCGCAAGACAGCGCGTTGCGGTCGCCCAGGCTGCCATCATCTTTCACCAGAAATTTCGGCACGATGAAGAGGGAAATCCCCTTGGTGCCGTCGCCGCCGCCCGGCGCTTTGGCCAGCACCAGATGGATGATGTTGTCGGCCAGATCATGCTCACCCGCCGAGATGAAGATCTTCTGGCCGGTGATCTTGTAGGAGCCATCTTTTTGCGGCGCGGCCTTGGTGCGCATCAGGCCCAGATCGGTGCCGCAATGCGGTTCGGTCAGGTTCATCGTGCCGGTCCAGTCGCACGACACCAGCCGTGGCAGATACATCGTCTTTTGCGCGTCTGTGCCGTGGGTGTGGATCGCCGAATAGGCGCCGTGGGTCAGGCCCTGATACATGTTGAAGGCCATGTTGGCCGAGACGAAAATCTCACCTACGGCCGAGCCGATCAGATAGGGCAGACCTTGACCGCCATAGGCGGGATCACAATCCAGCGCGGTCCAGCCGCCTTTTTTCATAGTCTCAAACGCATCCTTGAAGCCGTCCGGCGTGCGCACCACACCGTTTTCCAGGACACAGCCCTGCCGGTCGCCCACCGCGTTCAGGGGGGCCAGCACGTCTGTTGCCACCTTACCCGCCTCTTCCAGAACCGCCGCTGTGAAGGAGGGGTCCAGATCACCATAGCCGGGAACCGGGCTGGCGGCGACTTTCAGCACCTCATGCAAGAGAAACTGCATATCGGCCACGGGGGCGGTGTAGCTGGGCATTGTCATCTCCGTTTTCGGTGTCTGGCCGTGAGGTTTCTCTGGCGGGTCGGCCGTCAGGTTTCGGGCCGCGCGGCGGCAATCGCCTGGCTGCCCGCGTCAATCTCAATCTGCAGGTCGGCGATTGCCAGATCCAGCTCATCCCTTTGCGCCTGCATCACCGCCAGCCGCTCTTGGGCCATCGCAAGGATGCGCTGCATCTGCGGCAGGTTGGTGCCGTCACGGTCATACAGATCCAGCGTCTGGCGGATGTCTTCCAGCGAAAAGCCAAAGCGCTTGCCGCGCAGGATCAGCTTCAGCCGGGCGCGGTCGCGGCGGGTGAAATGGCGGCGCGTGCCATCGCGCAGCGGCGTCAGCAGCTCTTTCGCCTCATAAAACCGCAAGGTGCGGGGTGTTACGTCAAAGGCGTCGCACATCTCGCGAATGGTCATCAGATCTTTGTCGGACATCACCGTCTCTTTGGATTGGCCGGACCCCTGATGGGCAGGGGGGCCCATGTTTCAATACTAGCGCGCTTGACGTTAACGTAAGTGTAACGTTACGTCATTTGCAGGATACGTCCGATGTGGGGGGTGCAGGTCAAAGCTGCAAGCGGGCCATGCGACCACTGGCATGAAATGTTCCCCCTTAACCCAGTGGCAATCGGCCCAGTTCCGCAACAGCGGTGCCGCGCAGGGCCTTTAGGTCGGCAATCGTCACATCCAGTTCTTCGCGCTGGCGCTGCAATTGCGCCAGTTGGCGGTCTGCCATGCCCAGAAATTGGTCCAGCTGCGGCCGCTCGCCGTTCTGGCCGTAGACCGACAGCCATTGGCGGATTTCCTCAAGGCTAAAGCCAAAGCGGCGCCCGCGCAGGATCAGCTTCAGCCGGGCAATCTCACGCGCGCCATAGCTGCGCGAGCGTCCATCGCGGGCGGGGAACAGAAGTTCGATATATTCGTAATACCGCAAGGTGCGCGGAGTCACATCAAACTTGTGGCACATTTCCTTCAGGCTGAGGCGGGGATTATCGGTCAAGGCGGGCCTCCTGACGCTACGTTAGGCCGGGGGCAGATGGCTTGCAACTGTCGTTGGTGGCTTCAGGGACGGATTGGGGGGCTTGCGCCTGCAACGCGACGCGGGTTTGATGGCCACCGCCAGAAAAGAGCCTCCGCATGACCAACCCGATCGACATTGCCCGCCAGTTCATCTCGGCCCTGCCGCATGCCCATGCGCTGGGGTTGCGGCTGGAGCAGATCGGCGACGGGCGGGCCGAGATCATCATGCCCTATGACGCGCGGCTGGTGGGTGATCCGGCGACCGGGGTGATGGCAGGCGGCGCGGTGTCGGCGCTGATGGACACGGCTTCGGGGGCGGCGGTGATGTGCCATCCGTCGGCACCGGTCTCAACCGCGACGCTGGATCTGCGGATCGAGTATATGCGCCCGGCAACCCCCGGCCAGACCATCCGCGCGCGGGCTGAGTGCCACCATGTCACCCGGTCCGTCGCCTTTGTGCGGGTGACGGCGACCGATGACGATGAAGCGCGCCCGGTGGCGATGGCGACAGGTGCCTTTACGCTGGACCATAAGGGATGAGCGCGCCGCAGTTTCAGGCGTTATGCGCGTTGGTGGCGGGCATTCCCTATCTGCGCTTTCTGGGCCTGCGGTTCGAGTTGCAGGGCGATGATCTGCGTGCGGTATTGCCGTTTGACCCCTGTCTGATCGGTAACCCGATGATCCCGGCGCTGCATGGCGGGGTGACGGCGGCGTTTCTGGAGACGACGGCGATTGTTGCGCTGGTCTGGCAGGGGATGGAGCGGCACGGGACTGATGCGCCGGATCTGCCCCGCACCATTGACTTGACGGTGGATTATCTGCGTGCCGGGGCGTCCTGCGATGCCTATGCGCGGGCGCGGATCCTGCGGGCGGGGCGGCGTTATGCCTCGGTTCAGGTTGAGGCCTGGCAGGATGATCCGGCGCGGCCGTTTGCCCAGGGCACCGGGCATTTCCTGATGCCGCGCCCCGTGACGCCCGGCTGACGATGGCCGACACCGCCTTTCCCGCGCTGAGCCATGCCCGGATCTGGCGCATTGCCGGGCCGATCGTGCTGTCAAATGCCACGGTGCCCCTGTTGGGGCTGGTGGATGCGGGGGTCATCGGGCGGATGGGAGCTGCGGCGCCCTTGGGTGCTGTGGGGTTGGGCGCGCTGATCCTGGTGACGCTGTATTGGGTGTTCGGCTTTTTGCGCATGGGCACGTCGGGGCTGGCCGCACAGGCGCATGGCGCGGGCGACCGGGTGGAACGCGCGGCGATCCTGTGGCGGGCGCTGATCATCGGTGGCGGGGCCGGGCTGATCTTGGTGGCGTTGCAGCTGCCCTTGATCTGGGGAGCCTTGGCGCTGGCCCCTGCCAGCCCCGAGGTAGAGGGGCTGACCCACAGCTATCTGGCGATCCGCATCTGGGGTGCCCCGGCGACAATTGCGCTATATGCCGTGACCGGCTGGCTGATCGCTGTTGAGCGGACCCGCGGCGTGCTGGTGTTGCAGCTGTGGATGAACGGGCTGAACATTGCCTTGGATCTGTGGTTCGTGCTGGGGCTGGGTTGGGGTGTGGCCGGTGTGGCCAGCGCCACCCTGATCGCCGAATGGACCGGGCTGGCCCTGGGACTGTGGCTGTGCCGCGCCGCTTTTGCCGAAGCCGCCGCGCAGGTGCGCCAGCGGCTGGCCGACCGGGTGGCGCTGGCCGAGATGGTCGTGGTGAACAGCGACATCATGGTGCGGTCGGTGCTGCTGCAACTCAGCTTTACCAGCTTTATCTTTCTGGCGGCCTGGCAGGGCGATGTGACGCTGGCGGCCAACCATGTGCTGCTGTTGTTTCTGGAGCTGACCGCCTATGCGCTGGACGGCATCGCCTTTGCCGCCGAGACGCTGGTGGGCCAGGCGGTGGGGGCGCGGCGGCCTGACGGGGTGCGGCAGGCAACCCGGCTGGCGATGGGCTGGGGCTTTGCGGGCGCGGCCCTGATGGCGCTGATCTTTGCGCTGTTCGGTGGCGGAATCATTGATCTGATGACCACCGCCCCCGAGGTGCGGGCCGAGGCACGGCTGTATCTGATCTGGGTGATCGCGGCCCCTTTGCTGGGCACTGCCGCCTGGACCTGGGACGGCGTTTTCATCGGTGCCACCCTTAGCCGGGCGATGCGGCAGGTGATGATTCAATGCGTGATCCTGTACGCGATGGCGCTGGCGGTGCTGGTGCCAAGCTATGGCAATCACGGGCTGTGGGCGGCGCTGATGGTGCTGAATCTGGCGCGATCCGTCTTGATGGCGCGGCGCTATCCGCAGGCGGTGGCCAAGGCCGCCCCGCGGTAACGCTTGCGTTTATCGGGTCGTCTGGGCCAATATCCGCGCGAAACCAAGGAGCAGTTGATGCGGAAGTTTCTGGTCGTGCTGGACGACAGCCGCGAATGTCTGAACGCCATGCGCTTTGCCGCGTTGCGTGCGGCGCATACCGGGGGGGGCGTGTCGATCCTGTCGGTAATCCCGCCAGAAGAGTTCCAGCACTGGATGGGCGTTGCCGATCTGATGCGCGCCGAAGCGCGTGAGCGGATCGAGGCGCATTTCGAAGTGTTCGCCAAATGGATGCGCGACAAGCAGGGCGTGAACCCCGAACTGGTGATCCGTGAGGGCGATCCGGTGGCCGAGATCCTGGCGCAGGTGAACGAAGACCCCCAAATCGGCATTCTGGTTCTGGGGGCCGGCACCGAAAAAAGTGGCCCCGGCCCGCTGGTTACGGCGATGACGCGCAGCTCTGGCAACCTGCCCATCCCGATCACCATCGTGCCTGGCGACATGTCGAAAGAACGGCTGGAAAGCATCACCTGAGGCCGTCGAACAGACCCGACCATGGCCTTTGTCGGCGAATCCCGACCCGGCCTTGTGCATATTTTCGTTGCAAACCGCTGCAACCGCGTCAGCATGTGCCCGACCAACAGTTTGCCAAAGACTCGTCAAAGACCAAGGAATTTTCCGATGCGCGCCCTTCTGTCCCGCCTGATGATCGTTCTGATCGTGTCGCTGCTGCCGATGCGCGGCCAGGCGCAGGGGTGGGCCGACCAGCCCTTTGACCCCGCTCCGATGAGCCGCGAAGACACCGCCACATTGCAGGCCGCTCTGGCCTTTGCAGGCGATTATTACGGCTATGCCGACGGGGTCTGGAATGCGGATTCGCAGACCGCGCTGGCAGCCTGGGCGGCGCGGAATGACGGATCCAAAGTGCCGCTGTATCGCCACCTGAAACCGCTGATCATGGCACTGGAGGATGAGCGGGTCAAAAGCGGCTGGCAGCTGTTTTATTCCGACAGCACCAACGTTTCTTATCTGCACCCCTATGATCTGTTGAAAACGGTCGAGAACAAGGATTCGGCCGAATTCGTTTCCGCCGATGACGGCTTCAGCGTGATGGTGCGCTTTACCGACGAGGCCGCGATGCGCGGGGTGCATGACTGGTTCAGCTCAAAGGCCAAAAGCGGCTCTGAGCCCTTTCGCTACAACGACGCGCAGCTGTGGATCACCTCATCCTCGCTGGATGAGGGGATGACAGCCTATGCGCGGTCGGATCTGCATGACGGCAGCTGGTCGACCATGTCGATCGTGGTGCGGCCGGAGTATTTTTACCACCTGAACCTGATGGCGGCGTCAATGACCGTCGGGGGCAGCCCGGCCACGCTGATGTGGACCGATGGCGGGGTGATTGACCAGCTGATCAACGGCGATACGAAATCGGCCGCGGCGGCACCTGTGCCCTCCCCCGCAGGGGATGGGCCAAAAGATCAGGTGCGCAGACCGCGCCCCGAAGGCGTGGCCACAGCGCCCGATCCCGAGCCGTTGCCAGAGCCGGAACCGGGGCCGACCGACGTGGCCAGCGGCAAAGCGGCAGCCCCCGTTCTGGGCACATCGGGGCCGGCCCCGGTGTCGGGAGCGGCACCTTTGCCGGATGCCTCGGTCGGTGGTGCGGCCGGTGGGCCTGCCCTGGGG
>JBATPI010000065.1:0-52222 GCA_049291415.1 Paracoccaceae bacterium
CGCCAACACCACCGATAGCGCCGCCGATAGCGCGGCCTGCGTGACGGTAAACCGCAGCACCTGCCAATCGGCAGGCGACAGTGACAGCCCCCCCGCGCGCCAGGCCACCGCGCCCAAAGGCACGGCAACCACCAGCAGGGCCGCCGCCCCTACTGCGCCAGCGCTGCTTGCCATTCCGCCAAAGCCGGTGCGCGCGCCGCCAAGGCTTCGGCGCCTGTCATCATCAGTGTTACCGCCGGTTGCGCCGTCTCAAACCCATCTGGCAAGGGCGTGTCGCCCACCGGATACATCCAGTTCGTTTCCGGGATCAGCGTCTGAAATTCTGCCGTTTGGGAAAACGCCAGAAACGCCGTTGCCAGCGCCAGTTGATCGCTGTTGGCCAGCATACCCGCTACCTCAACCTGCAGATAATGCCCCTCGGCAAAGGGCGCCCAGTCCTTGCCATCATCCTGCTCGGCAATGCGGTGATAGGCCGGTGATGTTGTATAGCTAAGGACCATGTCCGCCTCACCCGCCAGAAACAGGCCATAGGCCTCTGACCAGCCGGGGGTCACGGTGACGATGTTATCGGCCAAACCCGACCAGATATCGGCTGCATTGTCGCCGTAAGCCGCCTTTACCCACAGCAACAGGCCCAATCCAGGGGTCGAAGAGCGCGGATCCTGGATGACGATCTTCACATCGCTGATGGCCAGATCGGTAAAGGATTCCGGCGGAGTGGGCAGCCGAGCCTTGTCATAGACAAAGGCGAACCAGCCCCAATCATAAGGCAGGAACAACGGATCATCATAGGCCACCGGCAGACCCTTGGCCGCAGGCTGGCCGTGCGGGACAAACAGCCCGGTCTCTGCCGCCGCGGCCGTCAGGCTGGTATCCAGGCCCAAAACCACGTCAATGTCGGTGGACGCGCCTTCCAGCTGCAACCGCGCCAGCAGTGCTGCCCCGTCACCACCGGTGACAAAGCGCAGATCACAGCCACACGTCGCCTCAAACGCCTGCTCCACCGCCGGGCCGGGGCCCCATTCGCTGGTGAAACTGTCATAGGTCAGCACGGTCAGAACGGGCGTCTCTGCCGCGGCCGCAAAGGCCACACAAGAAACACCAGCCGCAAGGGTCAAAGCTTTCATCGCTTCCTCCATTTGCGGCGGATGGCCGGGCACAGGAGGAGATCCGATGCACCTTCCCTCCGCCGGTATGATCCGGTTCAGGTTCAACGGGTCCGCATCGCTGCATCTCAGCCTGTCACCAGGCACCCCGAGGTAAGGCCGAACATAGGGGCTTTGGCGGCGGACGCAAGGGGCGGGCCTGTCATAAGGGCTTGCTGCCAGGCCGCTTGCGGGGCTATCCCCGGCTGACACGATCCCGGAGCGCCCACTATGAGCCTGAACACCTACGGCCACCTTTTCCGCGTGACCACCTGGGGCGAAAGCCATGGGCCCGCCATCGGCTGCACGGTTGACGGCTGCCCCCCCGGCATCCCGTTGACCGAAGGTGACATCCAGCCTTGGCTGGACCTGCGCAAACCCGGAACGTCGAAATTCACCACGCAGCGGAAAGAGCCCGATCAGGTCCGCATCCTGTCGGGCGTCTATCAAGGGCTGACCACCGGCACACCGATTCAGCTGATGATCGAGAACACCGACCAGCGGTCAAAGGATTATGGCGACATTGCCGCCCAGTTCCGGCCCGGCCATGCCGATCTGACCTACCATCTGAAATACGGCCACCGCGATCCTCGTGGCGGCGGGCGGTCTTCGGCGCGCGAAACCGCCTCTCGGGTGGCGGCTGGGGCCGTGGCGCGGGCGGCCTTGGCCGTGCTGGCGCCCGATGTGCGGATCACTGGCTATATGGTGCAGATGGGGGTCAAGACCATTGACCGCGCCCGCGTTGATCTGGCCGAGGTGGCGCGCAATCCGTTCTGGTGCCCGGATGCTGTCGCAGCGGTGGAATGGGCCGAGTATCTGGACGGTCTGCGCCTGTCGCACAATTCCGTCGGCGCGGTGATCGAGGTGATTGCCACCGGCGTTCCGGCTGGTCTGGGTGCGCCGGTATACGCCAAGCTGGACACCGACCTTGCCGCCGCGATGATGTCGATCAACGCGGTCAAGGGCGTCGAGATCGGGGCCGGAATGGCCGCTGCCGCCCTGACCGGAGTGGAAAACGCAGATGAGATCGAGATGGGGCCCGATGGCCCGCAGTTCCGATCAAACCATGCGGGCGGAATCCTGGGCGGAATCTCATCCGGCCAGCCCATCGTCTGCCGCTTTGCGGTCAAGCCGACCTCGTCAATCCTGACTCCGCGCGCGTCGATCAACACGCAGGGTGAGGCGGTTGATGTGGTGACAAGGGGCCGTCATGACCCCTGCGTCGGCATCCGCGCCGTCCCGGTGGGCGAGGCGATGATGGCGGCGGTGATCCTGGATCACTGGCTGCTGGATCGCGGGCAGACCGGCGGCAAACGCGGGCAGATCGGCTAGGCCGTCTTGCGCACGCAGCCGATTTCCTCCAGCTGGGGCCGCATTTCCAGCAGGTTGCTCAGCCCGCAATTGTCGCGCACCAGATCGTCAACCGTGATCGGATCCAACGCCTGATAGAACGCTTCAACAGCGTTTGAGATATAATTGCGCAAGCGGCAATTGTCGATCAGGGGGCAGGTATTGCCATCGGCCAGAAAGCACTCCGCAAAGGGCACGCCAGCCTCAAAGGTGCGAAACACGGTGCCGACCGAGATATCAGAGGCCGGTCGGGCCAACTGCAAACCGCCAGTCCGGCCGCGTTGCGTGGCGACGAACCCTTGCAATTGCAGTTGGTGAATCACTTGCGCCAGATGGTTGCCCGAGGCATTGCAGGCTGTGGCAATATCGACCGATCGGACGGTGCGCCCGGCATTGACAGCGCAATACATGAGGACACGAGCGGCAAGGTTGGTGCGGGTTGTCAGGCGCATGTGCATATCCATCTGTCTGGAATTCAGCTTTAGCCTAACCCGAGCGGACACCCCGGTAACTGATCTGGATCAGTTTTGCCCAACCCCGCCCGCCTTGCCCGCCGCGCGCACCTGTGCCAGCATTTGACGCAGCAAAGGCACCCGCCGCGGGCGAAAGCTGTCGTCCAGCAGGGTCACTTCCGACATCATTGCCACGTGAAAGCGGCGAAAGTCCTGGCGCAGATGGCAAAAGGCCAGACAGAACAGGCTGCGATCCAGAAACAGCACCGACAGCGGCCAGATCCGGCGCTGGGTGACGGCGCCTTGCAGGTCGCGGTAGGCGAATTGCACTCCGCGTTCATCCCAGATCGCACTGCGCAGGGTGGCCATGTGGTCAGGTGCGCGGGGGTGGGATTCATAGCGAAAGACCTGATGCGCGGTGTGCAGCGCCTGCCCCTGCATCCGGTCCGGCAAGGTAGCGATGATCTTGGCCAGAGCCGTATCGGCGGCCCGGGCCAACGGCGGATCGGCTGCCAGCCGCACCTGGGCCAGCCCGATGGTCAGCGCCTCAACCTCCAGCCGGGTCAGCATCTGGGGGGGCAAGGCGGGGTCTTCGGCCAGCACATAACCGTAGCCCGCCGCCCCGTCGATCAGGGCACCGCCGGCCCGCAATGCCTCGATATCGCGGTATAGCTGGCGCGGCGAGACACCGGTTTCTTCGGCCAGCCGCGCAGCCGTAACCGGAGCGGGCAGCCTACGCAGGGCGGCCAGCAGGCGAAACAATCGGTCGGCGCGGGCCATGGGATGCTGACATGTTCTGACAGGAGAGAGCAACTATACTACGGGTATCGAAACCCGCAAAGGACCTTGTATTATGCTGACCCTGTTCCACGCCCCGCATAGCCGGTCAACCGCGTTGACCGTGCTTTTGGATGAGATGGGCATTACCGACCGTGTTGAAACCCGCATCGTTACCATCCCGCGCGCCGACGGCAGTGGAGGACGCGATCCGGCCAATCCGCACCCTGAGGGCAAAGTCCCGGCACTAGTGCATGATGGCCAAATCATCACCGAGCGCGGCGCGATCATCCTGCACCTGACCTCACTTTTCCCCGAGTCCGGCATGGCCCCGGCCATTGGCACCCCGCAATGGGGCGCCTTCGCCAGTTGGCTGACGTGGTATCAGGGTGTGGTCGAGCCGGTGCTGATCCTGGAGGCAGCGGGGATCAGCCATGACTTTCTGACCCGCACTTTCCGCGGCCACCGTGAAGTTGCAACCCGCATCAGTTCTGCGCTGAGGAACGGCCCTTGGTTGATGGGCGAAACCTACTCGGCCGCCGATTTGCTGGTGCATTCGCCCTATGCGTGGTTTCAGGGGATCACGCCCGATGACCCACTGATCCGCGATTGGGTGGCGCGTTGTGTGGCCCGGCCCGCTACGATGGCAGCGAAGGCCCGCGATGCGCAATTGATGCCGCTGCCGGGGTGACAGCCCGGTTACAATCTGGCCGTTGCCGTGATCCGTGCGCGCTGCACCAGAGCGATGCCCAGCATGGTCACCGCGACCCCAACGATGTCCCAGCCTTGCACCTGCTCATGCAGCAGCAGCACCGCGAACCCCACCCCGAAGGCCGGGTTCAGAAAATGGAACGAGGCGGCCCTGACCGCCCCGATCTGCCCGACCAGCCGGAACCAGATCAGGGTCGCGGCCAGACCGGGGGCCAGGATCTGCCAGCCAAAGGCCGCCCAGAACGCCGGGGTCGGGTCAAAGCGCCAGGTCTCGGTCGCGGCCGCAATCACGCCCAGCGCGACCGAACCGACCAGCATCTGCAGCCCCACCACCATCAGCACATTGCCGCCCGAGGCCGCGGAACCGATGCTGAGCGTGGCCACCGCCAGCGCCAATGCGCCCAACAGGCACAGGGCAATACCCACCACATCCGCCCCACCCGACAGCCGGGTCTGCATGATCAACGCCACGCCCGCAAAGCCTACTGTCAACCCCACCACGCCCAAGGGGGCGACATGCTGCCCCTTGAACGCCCAGCCCAGCATGGCCACGATCAGCGGCATCGAGGCGGCGATGATCACCGCCAATGACGCCTCAATCCATTGCATGGCGATGAAGTTCAGCCCCAGATAGGCGGCGTTCTGGCATAGGCCAAAAACCACGACCGACCGCGCCTGCGGCCCGGTCAGCCGCCACGTCTGCCCCAGTGCCCGCGCGACAGCCACCGCGATCAGCCCAGAGATCGCAAACCGCACCGCCAGCGCGGACAGCGGCGCGGCATGGGCGACGATGATCCGCGCCGTCGCAAAGGCCGATGACCACAGGGCCACGAACAAAAGGCCCATGATCAGACCGCGGGGCGTCATCAAAGCCATTCCCATCCCATGAAAAGGGCCGCCCCCAGGGCGACCCTTTGCAGTCAGACTGTCACAGCTGGATCAGCCGTTGACCAGATCCTTCAGCGCCTTGGCGATGGCGAATTTCACGGTCTTGTCGGCCGGCTTGGTCATCGACTCACCCGTGGCCGGGTTGCGTACCTGACGCTCGGGCCGGGCGCGGCAGACGACTTTGCCCAGACCCGGCAGGGTCACGGCGCCGCCAGCGGCAACCTCTTTCGACACGACGGCCGCGATGGCGTCCAGTGCGGCGGTGGCGGTTTTCTTGTCGCCACCCATGGCGTCGGCAACAGCGGCGACGAGTTGGGTCTTGGTCATCGGCTTGATGGTCATCGGTTGATCCCTTGTGTTATCACAAATATTGTTGATTGGCCTGGTCAGGATCAGGCCATCCCCGCATGGCGGGCCGCCGTCCAAACACATTCTTTCGACGCTGAAATCAAGCCCTAGAACGACTGATATAGCAGTTTTTCAGGAGAATTTGCTGTCTAAAGGAAGGCCGTCTCTTCGAAACTGCGTAATTTCCGGCTGTGGATGCGTTCCAGTGGCATCTCGCGCAGACGTTCCATCGCGCGGATCCCGATCTGCAGATGGCGGCTGACCTGGGTTTTGTAAAAGTCAGAGGCCATGCCCGGCAGCTTCAATTCGCCGTGCAGTGGCTTGTCCGACACGCACAGCAGGGTGCCGTAGGGCACGCGGAACCGGAACCCGTTGGCCGCGATAGTGGCGCATTCCATGTCCAGCGCCACGGCCCGCGACTGGCTAAGGCGGCGGACAGGGCCGGAATGATCGCGCAGTTCCCAGTTGCGGTTGTCGATGGTGGCGACGGTGCCGGTGCGCATGATGCGCTTCAGCTCAAACCCTTCCAGCTTGGTCACTTCGGCCACGGCCTGTTCCAGTGCAATCTGGATCTCGGCAAGGGCTGGGATCGGCACCCAGACCGGCAGATCATCGTCCAGCACATGGTCTTCGCGCAGGTAGGCATGGGCCAGAACGAAATCGCCCAGCTGTTGGGAATTGCGCAGGCCCGCGCAATGGCCGACCATCATCCAGGCATGCGGCCGCAGTACGGCGATGTGGTCAGTGGCAGTTTTGGCGTTGGACGGCCCGACGCCGATATTGACCAGCGTGATCCCCTGCCCATCCGCCCGTTTCAGATGATAGGTCGGCATCTGCGGCAGCTTGGCAATAGGTTGCAGCTGGCCATCAGGCCTGGTGATCACCTGATTTCCGGTGGCGACAAAGGCGGTATAGCCACCGACCGGGTTGGCCAGCGCGTCGCGGGCAAAGGTCTCAAACTCATCAACATAAAACTGGTAGTTGGTGAACAGAACGTGGTTCTGGAAATGCTTTGGGTCGGTCGCTGTGTAATGCGCCAGACGGGCCAGGCTGTAGTCTACCCGTTGCGCGGTAAAGGGCGCCAGCGGGGCCGATCCATCGGCGTTCCGCGTCATCGTGCCATTGACGATGTCGTCATTGGTGGTGGCCAGATCGGGCACGTCAAAGACATCGCGCAGGGAAAAATCCAGCACGCCCTCTTGCGGCACCGATACGCCGGGGTTTCCGGCCACTGCGAAATGCACCGGGATGGGCGTCGATGACGGGCCGATCTGGATCGGAACGCCGTGGCTGTGGATCAGAAGGCCGATCTGCTGGATCAGGTAGTTGCGGAACAGGTCGGGCCGGGTGATCGTGGTGGCATAGGTGCCGGGGCCCGCGACATGACCAAAAGACAGCCGGGTGTCGGTCTGGTCAAAACTGGTCACGGTCAGGCGGATCTCGGGGTAGAATGCGCGTACCCGGGCAGCGGGGCGACCCAGCGTGACGGCATGATTAAAGTGGTAGGACAGATGCGCGGTCGCCGTGCCATACAACTGCTCCAGCCGGTTCACCGCCGCCTCGGCATTGTCAAAGCTGTCATGGCCGGGGCCTTCGGGCAGCAGGTAATCGCGCAGGTCGTCTTGCATCTGGTCAATCCGTCAAAATGATCCGGCATTTAACCCGATACCGGGGGGCGCATGCAAGGGATGGCTTTGGCGGCGGGGCCTGCCTTGCAATGGTCGGGGCGGGCCGCGATAGTCGGCCCATGAAAACGCTTTTATCCCTTGGCCATGGCTATTCCGCCGCCGCACTTGCCCGCCGCCTGCTACCGCAAGGCTGGACGGTGATCGGCACCACACGTTCGCCACAAAAGGCCGCGGCCTTGCGGGCCGAGGGTGTCACGCCGCTGCTGTGGCCGGGCGATCTGGCGCATGCCTTGGCGCAGGCGACGCATATTCTGGCCTCTGCCGGGCCGGATGCCGCGGGTGATCCGTTCCTGCGGACCGTGCCCGCAATCGCGCAGGCAGGTGTGGAATGGGTGGGGTATCTGTCAACAACGGCAGTTTACGGCGACCATCAGGGCGGATGGGTCGATGAAGCGACGCCGCTGACGCCTGCATCCGAACGCGGCCGCTGGCGTGTGGCGGCCGAGGCCGACTGGCTGGCCACGGGTCTGCCCGTGCATCTGTTCAGGCTGGCCGGGATCTACGGCCCCGGCCGCGGCCCGTTTGAAAAGGTGCGCAACGGCACGGCGCGGCGGATCATCAAGCCGGGGCAGGTGTTTTCGCGAACGCATGTCGACGATATCGCGCAGGTGCTGGAGGCGTCCATCCGCCAACCGAACCCCGGTGCAGCGTATAACGTCTGTGACGATGACCCTGCCCCGCCCGAAGATGTCTTGTCTGAAGCCGCGCGGTTGCTGGGATTGCCCCAGCCGCCAGCGGTGGATTTTGCCACGGCTGATCTGACCCCGATGGCGCGCAGTTTCTATGAGGAATCAAAACGCGTCAGGAATGACCGGATCAAGCGGGAATTGGGTGTGGCACTGCTTTACCCCGATTATCGCAAAGGGCTGGCCGCCCTGTTGGAGGCTGAATGAAACGGCTTTTCTTTCTGGCGCTGTTGGTGTGCGGCCCCGCTTTTGCCAATGACCGCGCGGATAGCGAGGCAAAGCTGGCGGCACTGTCGGATCAGGTGATCGCGCTGCTTCAGACGGTTGAAGTGAATCCCGATGGAATCGTGTGTTCGACAGGTAAGGCGACGCAAAGCCCAATGTATTTGACGGTCCTGCCCACCGCACAGTTGATCTGTCGCTGGGGCAAAGCAGACGAAGAGACGGAAGTGACAGTCGGTATCATGCTATCGCCCTCGGGTGTGGTGCTGCTGCAGGATGAGGTTGCCAAGACGCAAAAGCTGCTGGAGGCCCATACGCTGGACGCCGATCAATTCTGGGTTTTCGGCTTGCCGGTCGCGCGGGGGTTGCGAACCAGTATCAGAGTGATCGCCGTGCCGTCGCCAAAGGTTGCCATCATTGCGGTGCCCACCAAGATGCCGACCCTTGCTACAGCCGATGTATTAGACCCGCTGGCCGAGACTCTGGTCGGGCTGAACGTGGCAGAGATTGAGCGCCAGCGCCCCTTCAATGCCTATTTGGCCGCGCTGGCTGATCACCGCACGTTGCTGACCGGGCATCGGCTAAAGCTGGCGGCTATGTTCCCGCCCACGGTCAACGCGGTTGACCCGGCTCGTATCATACCGGCCCAACATTATCCTGACGTGTCGTTCTTCGGCTTTGAGCCGTTGGTTCAGGCCGACATGTTAGAAGCCGGTGTAAATATCTCTGTCACGCTGAGTACCAGTTCTTTTGCGCTGGAGGCGGCGGCAGAAGAGGGCCGTTTTACCCGGGCCGAGGTAAATGGCTCAGTCAATCCACGCGGCATTTATCACGACCGCGGGCGGGTGAAAGTCTATCTGGGCGCGGACGGGTTGACCGCGTTGATCGACGGACGGGCGACGCTGATGCTGGATGTATTAGAGGTGGAAACCGGGGCCGATCCGGTGGCCGCGCTAGAGGCGGTGCTGGCCCATTTCGCCGCCAATGATTTCAGCGATTACTGAGCCGCCAGATCGCGCGCCTGTCCTGTCAGGATCCGCTCTGTCACATCCGACAGCGCCAAGGCTGCCGCGCCGTGGGCCCAGAGCAGATCGCCCCAGGCGTGGATCTCGATCGGGGGCGGGGGGCGGCCGGTGTTGATGCAGAGGTTTTCCATCTCGGCCAGCGTCTCTGTTGCATAAAGGTAGTCATAGCGCATCCGCTCGCCTGACAGGATGATCAGAGCAGGGTCGAAAAGGTTGACGACATTTGCCAAGCCGACGGCCAGATAGCGCCCGGCGCGGCGAAAGATGCTGCGGGCGGTGACGTTGCCGGCCTTGGCGTGGTCGTAAAGGCTTTCCAGAAGGACGGCGATGGATTGGCCGTCGCGGTGGCTCCAGTTCAAGGCCGTGGTCGCTTCGCGGGCAAGGGCGTAGTCGGCGACATAGGCCTCAAGACAGCCGCGCTGGCCGCACCGGCACAGGGCACCGTCCAGTTGGACCTTGGTATGGCCCAGTTCCATCCCCAGCCGCTGCGCGCCGCGATAGATGCGGTGGTTCATCACGAACCCCATGCCGACGCCGTGCTCAATGGTGACCACGGCGAAATCGGCCAAGCCCCGCCCGGCGCCGAACCACAGTTCAGCCAAGGCGACCAGATTGGCGTCATTGTCGATGATTGCGGTCAGGCCCAGACGGGCGCTGGCCGCGGCGGCAAGGGGCACCTGACGCTCTGACAGAACCGAGGTCCACAGCACCACGCCCTCAGCCACGTCAACGAATCCGGGCACACCAATGCCCACAGCCGACAGATCGGCGCGGGTCATTCCAGCCTTGGCGCAGACCCGGTCCAACAGGGTTTCCACGGCATCCAGCAGATCGCACAGCGCCATCGGACCGGGGCGGCGCGGGATCACGTCATCGGCAATCAGCTTACCGGCGAAATCGACGATGACGCAGGTATGTTCGCGGTCAGACAGCTTCATCCCCGCCACGCGGCAGGCATCGGCGCGCACGCCCAAGGCCACCGCAGGCCGACCACGCCCGGCATCGCCCTCACGGGGGGCGGCAATTTCCTCAATCAACCCGGTCTCAATCAATTCCTGGGTGATTGTGGTGACCGAAGCGGGTGACACAGCAAGCTCTTTGGCCAGTTGCACGCGGGGAATCAGCCCCGCCGCACGGATCCGTTCAAAGACCTGCTGGCGCAGTGGGCGCTGACCTTCGGACAAGGGGGGAATCAGCGGTCCGACGCCCCGCCTGCCCCCCGCCCTGTCATCCTTTGGCACTTGCAGCATCATTTCTTTGGCCTTTGAAGTAAAAGCCGCTGGAAACGCGGCGTTTTCGCATGGTCACTGCCGCAGCGCGGCACAATATCGACATATGATTGTATGAATGCAGCTTTGCCCAGCATTTATATTTTGACAACTTAAATTATTCACGGCAATTTTTCGATGTACCGGCGAATCTGCCGGACCGGCCTTTGTGGCCGAATCCAACGGGAGGAAGTCATGCAAAAGGTATTTCTCGCTGCGGTGATCGCGGCGGTCGGGTTCTCGACTGCGGCGCTGGCCGAAGGCAAGAAGATCGGCGTCAGCTGGGCACAGTTTCAGGAAGAGCGCTGGAAGATTGACGAAGCAGCGATGAAAGCGGCCATCGAAGCGGCTGGCGACACCTATGTTTCGGCGGACGCGCAATCGTCGGCGGAAAAGCAGCTGTCGGACATCGACGCGCTGATCTCGCAGGGGATTGACGCACTGATCATCAACGCCTGGGATAAGGACGCCATCGGGCCAGCCATCGAAAAGGCGGCAGCCGAAGGCATTCCGATGGTTGGCTATGACCGTCTGATCGAAGACAACCGCACCTTCTATCTGACCTTTGACAACAAGGGCGTGGGCCGGATCATCGCCGAAGAAGTGACCAAGGTGAAACCCGATGGCAACTTTGCCATCATCCTGGGCGACCCCGGTGATCCGAACTCGGCCTTTTTGCGCGCGGGGATGGAAGAGGTGATCGGTGAGGCGGTCAAAGCCGGCACGATCAAGATCGTCGGCGAAGCCTCGACCGATGGCTGGAAGCCCGAGAATGCCCAGAAGAACATGGAGCAGATCCTGACCGCCAACGACAACGCCGTTGACGCCGTTCTGGCCGAAAACGACGGTATGGCGGGCGGTGCTGCGGCGGCGCTGGCCGCACAGGGTCTGGTGGTGCCCTTGGGTGGCCAGGACGGCGATCTGGCCGCGATCAACCGGGTGGCCCGCGGCACGCAAACCGTGTCTGTCTGGAAGGACTCGCGCCAACTGGGCAAGGCTGCCGGTGAGATTGCCTCGCAACTGGCGTCGGGCACCGCGCTGGACGCGATTGAGGGTGCGACCATGTTCAACGGTGGCGAAAAGGGCGTTGAGATGAACGCCATCCTGCTGTCGCCGACGCCCCTGACCAAGGACACGCTGAATCTGGCGATTGACGGCGGCCACATCTCGAAAGAGCAGGCGTGCGAAGGTGCCATGGAAGGCGTCCCTGCCTGCCAATAAGCTGACCTGACGACCCGGCGCCTGCACCCAATGCGGGCGCCGGATTTTCGCGATGCTCCCCAAACGGGTGCGCGCCACAGATCCAGACTTCCCCAGCCAGAGCAGGACGCGGACATGACAGATACCCCCAGTCACGCACCGCAGGGCACCACTACCGCCCTGAACCCGATCAGCCGCTTTTTGCGGGCGACCGAGCTGGACACCCGCATGCTGGGCTCTGTCGGAGCGCTGTTGCTGATCTGGATCGGGTTTCATCTTTATGGCGTGTTCAAACTGGGCGACGGCAGTTTCCTGACCGCGCGCAACCTGTGGAACCTGTCGGTTCAAACCTCGATGACCGGGATCATGGCAACGGGGATGGTGCTGGTGATCATCACCCGCAACATTGATCTGTCGGTCGGCTCGATTGTCGGGGTCACCGGCATGGCGATGGGCCTGTTGCAGGTGGAAATCCTGCCGCAATACCTGGGTCTGGGCCATCCATTGATCTGGGTGGCGGCGGTGGTGACGGGGTTGATCGTGGGCACTGTCATCGGGGCGATCCATGGCTGGCTGATCGCCTATCGCGGAATTCCGTCGTTTATCGTGACACTGGGCGGGCTGATGGTCTGGCGCGGCATGGCGTTTCTGTCGGCCAGCGGGCGGACCATCTCGCCGGTGGACCCCACCTTTGCGCTGCTGGGCGGTGGGCCCTATGGCGCCATCGGGGCAACGGGCAGCTGGATCGTGGGCATCCTGGGCTGTCTGGCGATTTTGTGGGTGCTGTATTCGGCCCGCGGGGCGCGGCAAAAGCATGGCTTTCCCCTGCGTCCGATCTGGGCCGAGGGCGTGTTGGCGGGGCTGACCTGTGGCGCGTTGATCGGATCTGTTTTGCTGGTCAATTCCTATCCATGGCCAAAGGGCATCGTCGCAACCTATGCCAAGGCCAACAACATCACCGTGCCCGAAGGGGGTCTCTTCATCAGCCACGGTTTTGCCATTCCGGTGCTGATCATGGCGGGCGTGGCCATCGCCATGACCATCCTGATGACGCGCACCCGCTTTGGCCGTTATGTCTTTGCCATCGGCGGCAATCCCGAGGCGGCAGCGCTGGCGGGCATCAACACCCGCTGGATGACGATGAAGATTTTCGCGCTGATGGGGATGCTGGCGGGGCTGGCCGCCGTGGTCGCCTCGGCCCGCCTGAACAGCGCCACGAACGCGCTGGGCGATCTGGATGAGCTGTATGTGATCGCAGCTGCAGTTGTCGGCGGCACCTCATTGGCCGGAGGTATAGGCACCATTTACGGCGCGATCATTGGAGCGTTGGTGATGCAGAGCCTGCAAACAGGCATGGTGCTGATCGGCTTTGGCGACGGGTCTTACCGCAAGATCGTGGTGGGCGTGGCGCTAGTGCTGGCGGTCTATCTGGACAACCTTTACCGCAAGAAAACCAAGTGAGGGGTGAGACAATGACAAGCACGGGAACCCCTCTGGTCGAGATGCGCGACATCTCGATTGCGTTTGGCGGTATCAAGGCGGTGGATCATGTGACCATCGACCTGCACCCCGGTGAGGTGGTGGGTTTGCTGGGGCACAATGGCGCCGGCAAATCAACGCTGATCAAATGCCTGTCGGGTGCCTATCGCCCCGACAGCGGTGCAATCTACATCAACGGCAAAAAGGCCGAGATCAACGATCCGCGCGACGCCCGCGCCCATAACATCGAGACGATTTACCAGACGCTGGCCCTGGCCGACAATCTGGACGCCGCCTCGAACCTGTTTTTGGGGCGTGAGATCATGGGGCGTGGCGGCATGCTGGACGACGCCCGGATGGAGGCCGAAACCCGCAAGATCATGGCGCGGCTGAACCCGAATTTCCGCAAGTTCCATGTGCCGGTCTCTGCCCTGTCGGGCGGGCAGCGACAGTCGGTTGCCATCGCACGCGCGGTCTATTTCAACGCCCGTATCCTGATCATGGATGAGCCGACCGCAGCCCTGGGTCCGCAGGAAACGCAGATGGTGTCAGAGCTGATCCAAGAGCTGAAGGCCCAAGGTTTGGGGATTTTTCTCATCGAGCATGACATCCAGAACGTGATGCAGCTGTGCGACCGGGCAAGCGTGATGAAGAACGGCCAGCTGGTCGGCACGGTGAATGTCAGCGACGTTACCGATGACGACATTCTGGGCATGATCATTCTGGGCAAGCCGCCAGCCAAGGCGGCGTGATGTATATCGGGCTGGATCTAGGCACCTCGGGCCTGAAAGGGGTGCTGATTGATGATGATCAGCGCGTGCTGGCCGAGGCGACCGCGCCCCTGACCGTGCAGCGCCCGGCCGAAGGTCATAGCGAGCAGTCCCCCGCCGACTGGATCTCCGCCGCCGAGACGGTGTTTGACGCGCTGGCGGTTCACGGGCTGTCGGCGGTGAACGGCATCGGTCTGTCGGGCCAGATGCACGGCGCGACCCTGTTGGATGCGCGGAACGAGGTGCTGCGGCCCTGCATTCTGTGGAACGACACCCGCGCCCATGCTGAGGCGCACGAACTGGACGCCAACCCGATCTTTCGCGCGCTTACCGGCAACATCGTCTTTCCCGGCTTTACCGCGCCCAAGCTGTTGTGGGTAGAGCGGCATGAGCCTGCCTTGCGGGCGCGGGTGGCCAAGGTGCTGCTGCCAAAAGACTATTTGCGTCTGTGGCTGACCGGCGATCATGTCGGCGAGATGTCGGATGCTGCCGGGACGGCCTGGCTGAACGTAGCCGCGCGGGATTGGTCGGACGACCTCTTGGCCGCCACGGGGCTAAGCCGGACCAACATGCCAAGACTGGTTGAGGGCTCTGCGGTCTCAGGCCAGCTGCGCGATGCGCTGGCTGGCCGTTGGGGTCTGCCCAAGGGCGTGGTGGTCGCAGGTGGCGGTGGCGACAACGCGGCCTCGGGCGTGGGCGTCGGCGTGGTGCGGGCGGGCGATGCGTTCGTCAGCTTGGGCACCTCGGGCGTGCTGTTCGCGGCCAATGATGGCTATCAGCCAGATCCGGCAACGGCGGTGCATACGTTCTGCCATGCGCTGCCCGACACGTGGCATCAGATGGGCGTGATTCTGGCTGCAACAGACGCGCTGAACTGGTATGCGCGGCTGGTAGGGGCCGATGCCGCTACTTTGACCAGAGAATTGGGCGCGCTGCAGGCCCCCGGCAAAACCAGCTTTCTGCCCTATCTGGGCGGAGAGCGGACACCATTGAATTCCGCCTCGGTGCGAGGCGCGTTCACCGGGCTGGAGCATGCCACCGACCGTCAGGCGGCAACCCGCGCCGTGCTGGAAGGCGTTACCTTTGCTTTGCGCGACTGCCGCGATGCGCTGGCTGCGACCGGCACCCGGATCCAGACCCTGCTGGCGGTGGGCGGCGGGTCACGATCGGACTATTGGCTGGCCGCCATTGCCACGGCGCTGGATGTGCCGGTCTCTGTCCCCGTTGCGGGCGATTTCGGCGGCGCTTTCGGGGCTGCGCGTCTGGCGCTGATGGCGGCAACCGGGGCCGGGGCCGAGATTGCCGGTTTGCCGAAAATCGCTCGGGTGATCGGGCCCGACACCTCGCTGACTGCGGCTTTTGATGCGGGTCATGCCCGCTTTCACGCAGCCCAAACCGCCATCAAGGATCTCTGACATGACCGACTTTTTCAAAGGCATCCCGCAAATCCGGTATGAGGGCACAGCCTCATCCAACGAATTCGCCTTTCGCCATTACAACCCCGATGAGGTGGTGATGGGCAAGCGGTTGGAAGACCATCTGCGCTTTGCGGTGGCCTATTGGCACAGCTTTGCCTGGCCCGGCGGCGACCCGTTCGGCGGCCAGACGTTCGACCGTCCCTGGTTCGGCGACACCATGGCGCTGGCCAAATTAAAGGCGGAGGTGGCCTTTGAGATGTTCGATATTCTGGGCGTTCCGTTCTATTGCTTTCACGACGCCGATATGCGGCCCGAAGGAGCGACGTTTGCCGAGAGCAAGCGGAACCTGGAGGAGATGGCCGACTATCTGGCCGAAAAGCAGACCCAGCATAAGGCCAGACTGCTGTGGGGCACCGCGAACATGTTTTCGCATCGGCGCTGGATGTCGGGCGCGGCGACCAACCCTGATCCCGACGTCTATGCCTATGCCGCCGCAACCGTGCAGGCCAATATGGATGTGACGCACCGTCTGGGCGGGCAGAACTATGTGCTGTGGGGCGGGCGTGAGGGGTATGAGACCCTGCTGAACACCGATCTGAAGGCAGAGCGGGATCACGCGGGACGGTTCCTGCAACAGGTGGTCGAATACAAGCACAAGATCGGCTTCAAAGGCGCGATCCTGATCGAGCCAAAGCCGCAAGAGCCGTCAAAGCATCAGTATGACTATGATGTGGCGACGGTTTACGGCTTTCTGAAAGAGTTTGGGCTGGAACGTGAGGTTCAGGTCAATATCGAACAGGGCCACGCCATTCTGGCCGGCCACAGCTTTGAGCATGAGATCGGGCTGGCGGCGGCTTTGGGGATCTTCGGGTCAATCGATATGAACCGCAATGACTATCAATCCGGTTGGGATACCGACCAGTTCCCGAACAATCATGCCGAAAAGGCAGTGGCCTTCTATGAGATCCTGAAGGCCGGCGGCTATACCACCGGCGGCACCAACTTTGACGCCAAGATCCGGCGGCAATCCTTGGACCCCGAGGATTTGATTCTGGCGCATGTGGGCGGGATGGACACCTGCGCGCGGGCGTTGAAGGCGGCGGCGGCCCTGCTGGAGTCGGGCGAGATGGAGGCGGCAAAGACCGCGCGCTATGCGGGCTGGCAGACGCCCGCGGCGCAGGCGATGTTGGCCGGCGGGCTGCAGGCGGCGGCGGAGCGTGTCACCGCCGAAGGGTTGGAGCCGCAGCCGAAATCTGGCCGGCAAGAGCGGCTGGAGAACCTGTGGAACCGGTTTGTCTGACGGTGGCGGGGTGCGGACCCTACCGCCCGCGCCCCATCGTCCGGAACAGCTGGGCACGGTCGTCCAACTCAGCGTTGATGGCTCCGCCGACCAGGATTGCCCAGACAGATAGATACAGCCACATCATCAGGATGATGACCGCTCCGATGGATCCGTAGATCCGGTTATAGCTGTTGAAATTCGACAGATAGGTCGAGAAACCGATAGAAACGGCGGCCCAGGCCAGTGCGGCGAAAATCACGCCAACCGAGATCCAACCCGATTTGAACCCGCCGGGCACATTCGGGCCATAGCGGTAGAGGATCGACAGGCAGGTCAGCACCGAAAGGAACATCACCGCCCAAGGCAGAACCCGGGCCAGCCAGGCCGCAAAGGTGCCGTTGGGAACATAGCCCAGCAGGATCGGCACGATCACTGCCGTAGCCAGCGCCATCATCAGCGCGCCGATCAGCGCGGCGGTCAGCGCGAAATCAACCGCATAGCCCCACAGCCACCCCCGAGGCCGCGCCCGATGCACCACATCCAGCCCCTGGATCAGCGCCGACACCCCCGCGCGTGCGGAATAAAGCGCGACGGCCACAGAGACGAACGTTGCCCAACCCAGCGTGGCGCCGGGCGCGTCCAAAAGACCCATCACCTGATCGTGGATCAGACGGGCCGCTTCTGGTGGCAAGAACCGCTCAGCCATGACCAGATAGCCTTCGATCACCTGACGGTCAGCCATCAGCCCCCAGATCGCCACCAGTGCCGCCAGGCCGGGAAACACCGCGAACATTGCATAGAACGCCACGCCCGCCGCGATCAGGCCGAAATGGCCGTCGCTGACGCGCGCCGCAATGGCCAGGATAAACTGCCACAGATGCCGGATCATTTTCATCGTGCCAGTCTTTCCTGCTTTGGGCGCAAGCGCAACCTGAGCGCGCAGGCGGGCTTAGCGGCGGATGCTGGTGGTGACGTAATTCACTGACAGATCGCGGTCAGACAGGCTCCAACTCCAACCCAACGGGTTGAAGACCATGCCCTTGCGATCTACCGGATCCAGCCCGGCACGGCGGATCAGGTCATAAAGCTCATCCGGGGTGATGAACTTTTTCCAGTCATGCGTGCCCTTGGGCAGCCAGCGCATCACCCACTCGGCCCCGACAATTGCCATGCCAAAGCTTTTGGCGTTACGGTTCAGCGTTGAGCAGACCATCAACCCGCCGGGGCGCAGAAGGGCATGGCAGGCGGTCAGATAGGAAAGTGGGTCGGCGACATGCTCAACCACTTCCATGTTCAGCACCACGTCGAACACCTCGCCCGCCGCGGCCAGTGCCTCGGCCGTGGTGTGGCGATAGGCGATGGTAAGGCCGGATTGTTCGGCATGCAGACGGGCGACGGGGATGTTGCCGATCGCGGCGTCGGCGCCCACCACATCGGCACCCAGCCGCGCCATGGGCTCGCTGAGCAGCCCGCCGCCGCAGCCGATATCCAGAATGCGCAGGCCCTTAAACGGCAAGGGCCCGGTCAGATCCCGATCAAATTCAGCCGCAATCTGACTGGTGATATAGGCCAGGCGGCAGGGGTTCATCTGGTGCAGTGGGCGGAATTTGCCTGCAGGGTCCCACCATTCGGCGGCCATCGCTTCAAACTTGGCCACCTCGGCGGCGTCGACGGTGGTTTGCATGGCGTCTCCTTTGCGGCATCTGCGGGCGCATTTGGTTTCGACTCGGGCGTCTGTGGGGTTATATAGGGTGATGATGGACCACAGATCAGGCCAAAAGCGCGCAGTTGAGTATCTTTACCCGCAGATCGACCCGTTCGATCAGCGCGTGATGGATATGGGCGATGTCCATCGGATCTATGTCGAGCAATGTGGCAACCCCCAAGGCCAGCCGGTGATGGTGTTTCATGGTGGGCCGGGGGGCGGCTGTTCGCCCGCGATGCGGCGTTATTTTGACCCGGCGCATTACCGGATCGTGCTGTTTGACCAGCGCGGCTGCGGGAGGTCGCGGCCGCATGCCTCGGTGCAGGACAACACCACTTGGCATCTGGTGGCCGATGCCGAGCATATTCGTGAGGCGCTGGGGATCGACCAGTTCATCGGTTTTGGTGGTAGTTGGGGGGCGACGCTGGCGTTGATTTACGCCATCACCCATCCGCAGCGCGTGTCGCAGCTGGTGCTGCGCGGGGTGTTCCTGATGACAAAGGCAGAGCTGGACTGGTTCTATGGCGGCGGTGCGGGGACGTTTTTTCCCGACCTGTGGCAGCGCTTTGTGGCGCCTGTGCCAGAAGAAGAGCGCGGCGATCTGATCACCGCCTATCACCGGCGGCTGTTTTCCGGCAATCTGGCCGATGAGATCCGTTTTGGCCGGGCCTGGGCCAGTTGGGAAAACGCGCTGGCCTCTATTCAGAATGAAGGCGGCTTTGGCGAAAGCCCGGCAGATTATGCCCGCGCCTTTGCCCGGCTGGAGAACCACTATTTCCTGAATGGCGGATTTCTGGATCAGGACGGCTGGATCCTGAAGAATCGTTCCCGGATTGAGCATATTCCCGCGACCATCGTTCAGGGCCGCTATGACATGGTCTGCCCGCCACAATCGGCCTGGTCGCTGGCGCAGGGCTGGGCGCAGTGCCAGTTGCAGATGGTGGGCATGGCGGGCCACGCCCTGTCAGAACCGGGGATCAGCGAGGCGTTGGTGCGCCGGATGAACGCCATCCGGGATTGTGCCTGAAGGCAGCACTCACCCCTTGCCCAGAACCTCATCCTGATGCTGGCCCAGCTTTGGCGACGGGCGGTCCAGATCAAGGGTAGCATCCGAAAAACTCATCGGGCTGCGCACGCCGGGAATGCCCTGCGGCGCGATCTGCATGCCGCGCGCCAGAACTTGGGGGTCGGCAAAGACCTTTTCCAGATCGTTGATCGGCCCGGCGGGCACGCCTGCACCTTCGCAGGCGGCCAGAAGATCGGCCATCGTCCAACCTTTGGTCGCGGCGGTGATCCGCGCGGTCATCTCACCCCGGTTGGCGATGCGGTCGGCGTTGGTGGCAAAAGCGGCGGACTCGGCCATGTCTTGCAGGTTCAGGATGCCGCACAGCTTGCGATACTGGCTGTCGTTGCCAGTGGCCAGAATGATCCAGCCATCGGCGCAGTCAAAGACCGCATAAGGTGCCAGATTGGGATGCGCATTACCCATCTTTTGCGGCGCGACACCGGTGGCCAGATAGTTCATCGCCTGATTGGCCATGATGCTGGTCGCCACATCCATCAACGCCATGTCGATATGCTGGCCCATCCCGGTGCGGCCCCGCTGGATGATCGCGGCCAGAATGGCGGTTGAGGCGTAAACCCCGGTGAACACATCGGTCACCGCCACGCCCACCTTTTGCGGCTGTCCGTCAGGATCGCCGGTCACGCTCATCAACCCGGCCATGCCCTGGATGATGAAGTCATAGCCCGCCCGGTGCGCATAGGGACCATCCTGCCCGAACCCGGTGATCGAGCAGTAGATCAGCTTAGGGTTCACCTTGCGCAGGCTGTCATAGTCCAGACCGTATTTTGCCAGCCCGCCCACTTTGAAATTCTCGATCACCACATCGGCGTCGGCGACCAGACGGCGGACGGTGTCCTGGCCTTCGGGGGTGCGGAAATCGCAGGTGATGCTTTTCTTGCCGCGGTTGCAGCTGTGGAAATAGGCAGCCGAGCGGTCTCCGTCATTGTCGATGAAGGGGGGGCCCCAACGGCGAGTGTCATCGCCTTCGGGGGCCTCAACCTTTATCACCTCGGCGCCCAGATCAGACAGGGTCTGCCCGGCCCAGGGACCCGCCAGAATGCGCGCCAACTCTATCACGCGGATACCTTGCAGCGGAGTGATCATCGGTTCAGCCCTGCAAGGCCTTGTCGATCAGCGCCTTCAGATCCTCATAGGACATGTTCGGGTGCATCTCACCGTTGATGAACAGCGTGGGCGTGCCTTGCACGGCGTCGGCCTTCATGTTGGTCTCAAACTGTTTGACCAGCGCATCGGCCATGGCGGCATCGTTCATGCAGACATCCAGCTGCTCATTCGTCATCCCGGCGCTCAGACCGATCTTGCGGATATTGGCGACGGCAACCAGCGGATCATCCGTCCCGGCCCATTCGGCCTGGGTGGAAAACAGGATCTCGGTGATCGGGTAGTATTTCAGCTCACCGCCGCAGCGGGCCATCATGGCGGCCCACAGGCCGTAGCGGTCAAAATAGACCTCACGCAGGGTAAAGTGGATCTTGCCGGTGTCAATGTAGTCGCGCTTCAGAGGCTTGAAAACTTCTTCCTCAAAATGCGCGCAATGCGAACAGGTAAAGCTGGCGTATTCAATGATCTTGACTGCCGCGTCGGGGTTGCCGATCGAGAAATCCTTGACCTCGGGCAAGGCCACGGGTGCCACCTCGGGGGTGGCCGTTTCTTGACCCACAACGGGGGAAGCAGCCATTGCGGCGGCAAGGGCGATCATCGCCCGGCGGTTCATCAGCGTCATGTCTTGCCCTCTTCAGCCTTTCGGCGAGTTAAGATGTTTTGCCCCAGCCGTTCAAGGGCCGCGCGCAATCCGTCATCCGCCACGCCATGCGCTGTGTCTTGGGCGCGGGCCAGAACGGCGGGGTCGGGGACGGGTGCGACCGCCTTGGGTGCCGGGCCGAATTGCGCCTGACCTTCGGCAAATCCCATCGGCGCGGTCTGCGTCAAAAGGATGCGCGAAATCGCGTTATAGCCGTAGACCGCGTTCACCCGCTCGCGCAGGCGGTCTTTTTGCATCTCGACCATCGGGGCGTGGGCGCCCTGAACCAGCAGGGTCAGCGTGGCCCCCATGCCATCGCGACCGTAGCCCACCTTGACCGGGCGCGTCACGCCGGCCAGATCGGCCCCGGCCACCTCTTCCCAATGGGTCAAGAGGCGCGCAATCGCAAAGCCGCGCTTTTCGCCGGCGGCCCGCACCTCACGCGTCATCAGGCCAAAGGCGGGTTCAAACCCACGCATCCGACGATCTGATGAGGTAAAGGTGGTGCGGCGCATCGGGTCCTGTTCTGCTGGCACTTGACGAATTCGCCGCTATCTTACCGCAACTGGCCGCGCCTGCCAGTGCCAGCACCCTGACGGAGCATAAAGATTGCGTGACGCGACGCCTCTGGCCTCATCTATCCTGCTTAGCTGGTATGACGCGCATGCCCGCGTGATGCCTTGGCGGGTGGGGCCAGAGGCACGCAAGGCCGGGATTCGGCCTGATCCCTATGCCGTGTGGCTGTCAGAGGTGATGCTGCAACAGACCACCGTGGCGGCGGTGCGCGACTATTTCCGCCGTTTTACCGCGCGCTGGCCGGATGTGCAGGCGCTGGCGGCGGCGGATGATGCCGAGGTGATGGCCGAATGGGCGGGGCTGGGCTATTACGCCCGGGCGCGCAACCTGTTGAAATGCGCGCGCGCCGTGGCTGCCCGGGGCGGATTTCCCGGCGATCAGCAGGGACTGCTGACCTTGCCCGGAATTGGCCCCTATACCGCCGCTGCCATCGCATCGATTGCGTTTGATCAGGCCGCGACGGTGGTGGATGGCAATGTCGAGCGGGTGATGGCGCGGCTGTTCGCGGTGGAAACGCCCCTGCCAAAGGCCAAGGCAGAGCTGACCGCGCTGGCCGCCAGCCTGACCCCGCAAAACCGCCCCGGCGATCACGCGCAGGCGGTGATGGATCTGGGTGCCACGATCTGCACGCCGCGAAACCCGGCCTGCGGGATTTGCCCGTTGTCGGGCCTGTGTGCGGCCCGCGCCGCCGGCATCCAGACCCTCCTGCCCCGCAAACTGCCAAAGCCGGAAAAGCCCACCCGCCAAGGCATGCTGTGGCTGGTGCGCAATGGCCCCTTGTGGCTGGTGGAGACCCGGCCCGAGCGGGGACTGCTGGGCGGCATGACCGGCTTTCCCGGCGATGGATGGGATGGTGCGGGCGGACCCGCCCCACTGACCGCTGATTGGCAGCGGCTGGGCGAGGTGCGGCACACCTTTACCCATTTCCATCTGGTCTTGCAGCTGCTGTTCGCCAGCACTGACGCGGCCCCTTTGCGCGGCACCTATACCCGTCTGGCCGCCGCCAGCCTGCCCACCGTGATGCGCAAGGCCCATGACCTGGCCGCCAGTGCAAAATAGCCGCGTTGAGCGACAGCGACTACCACAGTAGACTGCCCCGATAACAGGAGGCCCCATGTCCACGATCCCCGCCAGTCAGATGTCATCCCCGTCGCATGTACTGCCATTCTGGCTGTCGCTGGGCACGGTTCCGGTGGCATTCATCAGCATGGCGATGGGCGGAATCTTTGTCCTTTTGATGCCGCTGTATTCCTGGGGCCTGTTCACGCTGCTGGATGCGGTCACCGGGTTGAACAAGGACAACGCCGATCTGGAAACCCCGGATGAGGATCTGCAGCTGTACAGCCTGCTGACGCAAATCTGGTTCCCGGTGCAATTCGCGGTTTTATGTTTCATGCTGTGGTTCGTGCCGCAGGCGGGGCACCTGAACATCGTGGAAAAGTTCGGGCTGTTTTTCGGCATGGGCGTGATGTCGGGCACCATCGGCATCAACTACAGCCATGAGCTGATGCACCAGAAGTCCCGGCTGGACCGTTGGCTGGGCGATCTGCTGTTGGCCTCGGTGCTGTATTCGCATTTCCGGACTGAACATCTGCGGGTGCATCACCTGTATGTCGGCACCCCGCGCGATGCCGTGACGGCGCGGTATAATGAGAATTTTCATCGCTATTTCCCTCGGGTTCTGTCGGGCGGGTTGCAATCGGCGTTTCGGGCGGAAAAGGCGATGCTGGCGCGCAAGGGGCGGCCATGGTTCCATAAGTCCAACCCGTTCTGGCGGTATTGGTCGCTGCAGGCCGCCATGCTGCTGATCGCGCTGGCCCTGGGCGGCTGGCTGGGTCTGGTGCTGTTTCTCTTTCAGGCGCTGGTGGCGGTCTGGCAGCTGGAGTTGGTGAATTACGTCGAGCATTACGGCCTGACCCGCCGCCATCTGGGGAACGGCAAGTATGAACATGTGATGCCGCACCATTCGTGGAATGCGGAACACCGCGCGTCAAACTGGCTGTTGATCAACCTGCAGCGCCATTCCGATCATCACTATAAACCGGACCGTCGCTTTCCACTGCTGCAGACCTATGCGCCCGAAGACGCACCGCAGCTGCCCTATGGCTATCCGGTGATGACGCTGGCCGCGCTGGTGCCACCGCTGTGGCGGCGGGTGATGAACCCGCGGGTGCGAGCCTGGCGCCGCCAGTTCTATCCCGATGTCACCGACTGGCAGACCTATAACAAGGCGCTGAACCCAATGCCGGTTGGGGCACCGTAACCGAAAAGACCCCGCCATGCGGACATGGCGGGGCAGTGGCACCCCGGGCGGACCAGGATGCTGGCGTAAACTCATGTGCGGAGGGTCGCCCTAGTTCGGGCGGGTGCCGTCAGCTTCCATCTCGGCGCGGATCTGCTGGCGCAGGATGTCAATCGACACCATCTTGCCGTCGCGCTTGAAGTGCCAGTAGGTCCAGCCGTTGCAGCTGGGCGCGCCTTCCAGCGCGGCCCCGACTTGGTGGATTGATCCCTTGACGTCATTGCCGATCAAGGTGCCATCAGCGCGGACCTTGGCCTTGTAGCGGTTGCCCAATGAGAACAACTCTTCGCCCGGCCGCAGCATGCCGCGTTCGACCACTTGGCCAAAGGGCACACGGGGTTCGGCGCGCTTGCTGCCGGTGACTTCGAGGGCGCTTGCATCGAATTTGCGCACCCGCGCCAGACGGGCTGTGGCGGCTTTGCGATAGGCCTCTTCCCGTTCGATCCCGATGTAGTCGCGGCCCAGCATCTTGGCGACGGCGCCGGTGGTGCCGGTGCCGAAGAACGGGTCCAACACCACATCGCCGGGGTTGGTGGTGGCCAGGATGATGCGGTGCAGCAGGCTTTCGGGCTTTTGCGTCGGGTGGGCCTTGTCGCCGGCCTCATCCTTTAACCGCTCATGCCCGGTGCAAATCGGCAGCACCCAGTCAGAGCGCATCTGGATGCCTTCGTTCAGCGATTTCAGCGCTTCGTAGTTGAAGGTGTATTTGGCGGATTCGTCGCGGCTGGCCCAGATCAGGGTTTCATGCGCGTTGGTCAGGCGTTTGCCTTTGAAGTTCGGCATCGGGTTCGATTTGCGCCAGACCACGTCATTCAGCAACCAGAAGCCCTGATTTTGCAGCTCGGAGCCCAGACGGAAGATGTTGTGATAACTGCCGATCACCCAGATCGCGCCGTTCGGCTTTAGTAGCCGTTTGGCGGCGGTCAGCCAGGCGCGGGTGAACTCGTCATAGGCCTGAAAAGAGCTGAATTGATCCCAGTGGTCATCAACCGCATCCACCTTGGAGTTGTCGGGGCGCAAAAGCTCGCCCTTCAGCTGCAGGTTGTAGGGTGGGTCGGCAAAGATCAGGTCGATAGAGCCTGCCGGAAGCGCATTCATCGCTTCCACGCAGTCACCTTCAAGGATCTGGTTCAGCGGAAGGATTACCTCCGCCGGTATCATTTTGGTCGCCATATCTCTGCCTCTGTCCCCGGCATCTGCTGTGCCGCTGTTGTCCAGAATCATGAGTCAGAGATGATTCGCAGTCAAATTCTTTATTGAATCAAGGGGTTGCAGAAATAGCTTGGCACAATATGTTGTGGACGGGGGCAAACGAACGTCTATGAAACGGGGTGACCCCAAAATCTAGCAGCGCCTGGCGGTGTGCTTTGGTCGGGTAACCCATGTTACGGTCCCAGCCATATTGGGGGTGCTGTTGCGCCAAATCCACCATCATCCGGTCGCGTGTCACTTTGGCCACTACGGACGCCGCCGCGATGGACAGGCATTTGGCGTCGCCCTTGATGATCGCCAGTGACGTGCAGGTCAGTCCGCGCGGGATCATGTTGCCGTCGATCAGGGCGTGATCGGCGGGCAGGGCCGCCACGGCGCGCTGCATCGCCAGATGGCTGGCGCGCAGGATGTTGAGGCTGTCGATTTCCTTGATCGAGGCATGGGCGACCGAGACCTGGGCATGGGTCATCAGCCAGTCGAACAACCGGTCGCGGGCGGGCGCTGACATCACCTTGCTGTCGCGCAGGCCTGTCGGCAGGTGGGCCGGATCCAGCCGCACCGCAGCTGCCGTGACCGGCCCCGCCAACGGACCGCGCCCCACCTCATCAACGCCCACAACGAAGGTTGCGCCCGCCTGCAGCGCCGCCTGTTCATGGGCAAAATCTGGGATGGGGGCGGGCATCAGGCTGCGCGGTCAGGGAACATCGCTGCCAGACCTGCCTGGGTCGCTGGGCAAAGACCGCGTTCAGTCAAAAGCCCGGTCACCAGTTCGGCGGGGGTGACGTCAAAGGCGGGGTTGCGGGCGGGGGTGCTGTCGGGGGTGATCCGCACGCTGACAATGCGGCCAGCCGGGTCTCGGCCCTGAACATGGGTGACCTCATCGGCGCTGCGTTCTTCGATGGGAATCTCGCGCAAGCCGTCGTGGGTGTGCCAGTCGATCGTGGGCGATGGCAGGGCCACATAAAAGGGCACGTTGTTGGCGCGGGCGGCCAGCGCCTTCAGATAGGTGCCGATCTTGTTGCAGACATCGCCATTGGCGGTGGTGCGGTCAGTGCCGACGATGACCATATCCACCTCTCCATGTTGCATCAGGTGGCCGCCGGCATTGTCGGTAATCAGGGAATGCGGGATGCCGTGGCTGCCCAACTCCCACGCGGTCAGTTGCGCGCCCTGATTGCGGGGGCGGGTTTCATCGACAAAGACATGAACCGGGATGCCTGCGTCATGGGCTTGGTAGATCGGCGAGGTGGCGGTGCCCCAATCAACTGTCGCCAGCCAACCCGCGTTGCAATGGGTCAGGATATTGACGCGCCCCTTGCGGGCGGCAATGTCGGCAATGATCTGATGGCCGTGGCTGCCGATCTGGCGGTTGATCTCGACATCTTCATCGCAGATCTGATGCGCCAGCATAGCCGCCGCATCAGCGCGGGCGGCGGGAGGCAAAGGTGCCAACGCCGTCTGCATCCGGTCCAACGCCCATCTCAGGTTGATGGCCGTGGGGCGGGTGGCGTTCAATTCGGCATGGGCCGAGGTCAGGGCGGTATCTGACGGATCACGCGCCATTTCCATCGCCATGCCCCAGGCGGCAGTTGCCCCGATCAGCGGCGCACCCCGCACCCACATATCACGGATGGCGGCGATGAAATCAGCGCGGGTGGTCAGGGGCACGATGCGCAGCTCAAACGGCAACCAGCGTTGGTCGATGATCTGCACGATGCCAGTGGCGTCGCGCCAGATGCTGCGATGGGGGGTGCCGTTGATCTTCATCTGTGCCTCCTGCGGTCGGCAGAGTGTTTCCTAAATCGGGGACGGGGGAAAGGGTGGCCAGCCGCCGGGGCTATGGCTCTTTGGCTGTGGACGCGGTATTCACCGGCTGTAATTTGGCAGACCACAGGGGATCGGAATGGGCTTTTCACGTCAGATCAAGATTGCACCGTCGATCCTGTCAGCGGATTTCGCCGATTTCGGGCGCGAGATTCAGGCGATTGAAGCGATGGGGGCCGATTGGGTGCATGTCGATGTGATGGACGGCCATTTCGTGCCGAACCTGACCTTTGGCCCGCCTGCGGTTGCCGCGTTCCGGCGGCACGTCAAGACGGTGATGGACGTGCATCTGATGATCTCTCCGGTCGATGCCTATATCGACGCCTATGCAAAGGCGGGCGCCGATATCCTGACGGCGCATGTTGAGGCCGGGCCGCATACCCACCGCACCATGCAGGCCATTCGCGGCGCAGGAATGAAGGCCGGTGTTGCGCTGAACCCCGGCACCCCGGCCGAGGCGGTGACCGATCTTCTGGACATGGTGGACATGGTTTGCGTGATGACGGTGAACCCCGGCTTTGGCGGGCAGAAGTTCATCGACATGACGGCCAAGGTGCGGCGGTTGCGGCAGATGATCGGCGACCGTCCGGTGCATATCGAGATTGACGGCGGGGTAGATGTGACCACCGCGCCGCTGGTTGTGGCGGCGGGGGCGGATGTGCTGGTTGCAGGCTCGGCCGTATTCAAGGGTGGCTCGGTTGATAAGGCGGACGTTTACGGCGCGAATATCGCGGCGATCCGGGCGGCGGCTGAGGGGGCAATCTGATGGCGGTCTCGCCTCCGGTCTGTGAGTTCGGCTGGAAGGCGCCGGGGTTTCGGTTGCCTGGGGTCGATGGGCGGGCCTATGGGTTTGACGATATTGCCGGGCCGAAGGGCACGCTGATCATCTTCATGTGCAACCATTGCCCCTATGTCAGGGCGGTATTGGACCGGATCATCCGCGATGCGGCTGAGTTGAAGGCCGTCGGCATCGGGGTGGCGGCAATCTCGTCGAATGATGCAGTGGCCTATCCGCAGGATGGCTTTGACGAGATGGCAAAGCTGGGGTTGCCGTTCCCCTATCTTTATGATGAGACCCAAGAGGTTGCGCGGGCATATGGTGCCGCCTGCACACCGGACTTCTTTGGGTTTGATGCCAAGGGTGGGCTGCAATACCGGGGCCGCTTGGATGCCTCGGGGCGCAACGCCGGGCCTGCCGATGCGCGGCGCGAATTGTTTGAGGCGATGAAGTTGGTCGCGGAAACGGGTCGCGGGCCGGTGGATCAGGTGGCGTCGATGGGTTGCTCGATCAAGTGGAAAGCATGAAGGTCATCTTTGATCTGGACGGCACGCTGGTGGATTCTGCCGTAGATATTCAGGCGGCCGTGAACGCCATGCTGGCAGGCGAAGGCCAGCCGCCGATGGACCGGGCGCAGGTGCAATCCTACGTCGGCAACGGCCTGCCCCGCCTGGTTGAGCGGGTGATGGCGGCGCGCGGGATGGATATTGCGCGGCATCTGGCGCTGACCAAGGCGGTGCTGGCGCATTACGCCAACGGGCCAAAGCTGACCCGCTGTTATCCGGGCGTGGTGGCGGCGCTGCAGGCCTTGCGGGCGTCAGGCCATGTGTTGGGCCTATGCACCAACAAGCCGGAGCGGGCGGCGCTGGGGGTGCTGCGCGATCTGGACCTGGCGGGGTTTTTCAAATCGGTCGTGGGCGGCGATCGGTTGCTGGTCAACAAGCCCGACCCGGCCCCCCTGCACCTGTGTCTGCACGAGTTGGGCGGCGGCAACGCGGTCTTTGTTGGCGACAGTGAGGTAGACGCGGAGACAGCCGTGGCCGCAGGTCTGCCGTTCCTTTTGTATACCGAAGGCTATCGCAAGGGGCCGGTAGAGAGCCTGCCCCACCGGGCCGCCTTTGCCGATTACGCGGCGCTGCCGGGGCTGATTGCCGGTTAAAGTCCGTTCACCGGCACCTTCAGCATCGGGCGGCCATCGTGATCCTTGGGCACCTCGCCCGCGCGCATGTTCACCTGTAGCGAGGGCAGGATCAGCCGGGGCATTCCCAAAGTGGCGTCACGTTGGGTGCGAAAGGCGATGAAGTCGTCCCGCGTCTTGCCTGTGCCGACATGAATGTTATGGGCCTTTTCGGCGCCCACTGTGGTTTCCCACTGGATGTCGCGGCCGTTCGGGCCATAGTCATGGCACATGAACAGGCGCATGGCGTCAGGCAGGGCCAGCACGCGCTGGATGCTGTCGTAGAGGTGCCCCGCATCGCCGCCTGGAAAGTCGGCGCGGGCCGACCCGCCGTCGGGCATGAACAGCGTATCGCCAACAAAGGCCGCATCGCCCATGACATGCACCATGCAGGCCGGGGTATGGCCGGGCGTATGGATGGCAAAACAGGTCATGGTGCCGACGGAATAGGTATCACCATCCTTGAACAGGCGATCAAACTGGCTACCGTCGCGCTGAAATTCGGTGCCCTCGTTGAAGATCTTGCCGAAGACATCCTGAACCACGGTGATTTTCTCACCAATGCCGATTTTGCCGCCCAGCGCCGCCTGGATATAGGGCGCGGCGGACAGGTGGTCTGCGTGGACATGGGTTTCGATGATCCATTCCAACGTCAGGCCCTGGTCGCGGATATGCGCAATGATGCGGTCGGCTGACTCATGCGTGATGCGACCGGCGGCATAGTCGATGTCCATCACGGAATCGACCACGGCGCAGGCGGTTGAGGCGGGATCCTTGACCACGTAGCTGATGGTATTGGTGGCGGGGTCGAAAAAGGCCGCAACCTGGGGGCGGATGGTCATGTCGATCTGAGGGGCGGACATGGGCTCTCCTTTCAGGGATCAGGTCTTGAACGGGGCTTGGGCCGCGTCGGAACGGGTGGTGGCGGCAAGGCCGATCTGGCCGATCAGCAGGCCCGCGACCATGGCCGCACAGAACAGCACCACATCCATGACGCCAGTGCCCAGAACAGGCAAAGCACCACCGGGGCAAAAGCCGGTCATCCCCCAACCGACGCCGAACAGCGCCGAGCCGCCCAACAGGCGCAGGTCAACTACCCGGCTGGTGGGCAGAGAGAATTTTGCCGCAAACAGCGGGCCAGAGCGCGGCAGGACCAGCCGGTAACCGATATAGGTGACGGCCAGCGCGCCACCCATGACCAGGATCAGGCTGGGATCCCAGGTGCCGGCGATGTCGAAAAAGTTCAGCACCTTGGCCGGGTTCCCCATGCCTGACAGGACAATCCCCAGACCGAAGATCAGGCCGATCAGATAGGTGGTCAGCAGTTTCATCCCCTAGGCTCCGATCATGTGGCGGATAACGTAGACTGTGGCTGCAGTGGTGGCCATGAACGTCAGTGTCGCAGCCAGCGAGCGGGGTGACAACCGTGCCAGCCCGCAAACCCCATGTCCAGAGGTGCAGCCCGCCCCAAAGGTGACGCCCACCCCCACCAGAACGCCGCCGATCATCAGCGTTGTGCGGCCCATCGGCACCTGCACTGCCGGCATCTGCCCGCTAAGCGCCAGCATCACCACGGGCGCCGAGGCCATGCCCGCCACCAGCACCACCCGCCACAGCCAGTCCGCGCGTGAGGTGGGCACCAGGATCCCCGCCAGAATACCGGTGGCACCCATGATGCGGCCCATGGTCAGCATCAACAGAGCGGATGACAGGCCGATCAGCGCCCCTCCGGCGAGGCTGTAAAGCGGTGTAAAGGCGGTTTCCAATGGCGTTCCTTTGCGGCGGTCCGGTGCTGTGGGGTTACAGTCAGAAAGATGGCCTTGAAAGTACAAATCGCAAGGTCCGGGGCGGCGGCTCTGGCCGCGTCGCATGAAGTCGCATGAAAAAGAGGCAGAGGCTGCTCTTCCCTCTGCCCCAGGTCAGGCGCGGTTATCGGATGGGCCGCGCCTGTTCGGACCCTACCTGGGCCGAACGTCAGTAGCGGCGCTTATCCCGGCGCATCTCAAACCCGGCCTGGCGCAGGCAGCGCTGCGAATAGATGCGGTCCCATTTGCCATAAATGCGCGCCTCTTTGGCGCAATCGCGCGGCAAGGCCCGGCGTGAGATGCCTTCGCGCAGGAGGCAGCGTTCGGGGTAGACGGTGACGCCGCGATCCGGGCCCTCAAACTGCAGGGCGCAGACCGAGGGGATGACATTGCGGTCGTGGACATACGGGCCCCTTTTCTTGCGCACGGATTCGGGCGTGACAGGGGTGGGGGCGGGATCAGGCTTGCGGGTCTCATGGATGATGGCGCCGATGACGAGGGCCGCGATCAACGACTTGGCCAGGTCATCCTTGCTGCCACCGGCCTGTGCGGGCATCGCTGCCGCCAGGATCAGCGACAATGCGGCGGCACCTGCGGTGATCATCGCGACCAGGCGGCGTGGCGAGGGGATGCGGTCACCACCCCTGCGGCGCGCTGCGGGAAAGGCGGTGGTGGATCTTGTGGCGAACATGGCGGCCTCCATCTGTCTTTTGCGGGCAGTGCGGTGTCGCCGCGGCATGCAGACGACCCTTGGGCAAAGGGTGCGGCCAGCAGGGCAGGTCGCGCAATATCGGCGCGGTGCTAGGTCATAGCGGGGCGCAGGGCGGGCATTGATATGCGATAGCAGAACGGGGCAAAGGGCAGGACGCAGGGTCGGGCCCATCTGATATTGTATAACCAACCACATCTGGCCATTGTCGGGTTCAACGATCGAGCAGCCTCCTCAAAGGAGCCCCCACCATGAAGACCCTGATTCTTGCGGCGCTGGCCCTGACATTGATGGCGGCAGCGGCGCAGGCAGAATGCTATGCCGACTATAAGGCCAAAAAGAGCAATCCGTTGCAGCTGCACTATGGTGTGGCCGCGATTTCGGACGCCAATTGCAGCAAAGTCGGCGCTGAGGCCGAACTGTCGCCGCGTCTGGCGCAAGACGGCTGGACCTTGCTGAATGTTTTGTCCACATTCGGCCCCGAAGGTCTGGAGGAAAGGAAAGCGAGTGCTGGAGCCCACTTCCTCCGTTACTGACAGCTTGCGCACCGGCAACCGCGTGGTTGCCTTTGGCATCGCGGGGATCGTGCTGATCCTGTTCGGGGCCGCGCTGTTTCTGTTCCTGAACCTGCCCGACGCCAACGCCTTCAACGCGCGGGTCGAACGGCTATTTGTCGAGAATGACAATCTGACCTCGGGCGCGGAAATCAAGCTGTTGGAGATTCTGGCGCAATCGGGCACGTCATTTTCCGAGGTACTGGCCAGCTATCGCAGCGTGATCTTTGTGCTGTTGGTGTTTTCCACAGCGCTGCTGGTGGCCGCACTGGTGTTTCTGGTGATGATCATCGCGCTGAATCGCCGGGTTTCGGTCATTCAGCGGTCTGGCATTCAGGTCGCCAGCCTGATGATCAGCCGAGAGGCGCGGGCGGTCTATATCAACGATCTGGAGTTTCAGCTGACCGAAGCGGCGCTGGAGACGCTGTCAGTGCTGGCCGAGGCGCGGATGGATGATGAGGTGCTGACCGGGTCGCAGATCGAATCGGTGATCTCGGGCCGGTCTGAGGCCGATTGCGATGAGGCCGCCGGGGCCACGCGGGTAAAGCGCCTGCGTGATACGCTGGGCAATCAGTTGGTCAGCGAACTCTTGGTGAAAACCATCGCGCGGCGCGGCTATATGCTGGCGGTGGGCAAGGATGTGATCCGGATGATCTGAGGCTTTGGGAGGCCCGGCCTACGCCCGGCCCGCTCTGGCCCGCCACTGATTGGTGGCGACGATCTTCGTCATCAGCGCAATGAACTGGTGCTGTTCATCGTCTGACAAACCACCAAGCGCGGCCGTATTCTCTGCGATCGCCGCTTTGATTGCAGCGCCACGAAGGGCCTGCGCGGGTTCGGTCAGCCAGATGCGTTGGACCCTGCCGTCGGTGGCGTCTTTCTTGCGGGCAATCAGCCCGTCGCGTTCCATCCGCGCCAGTGTGTTGGCCATGGTCGCCTGTTCGATGTCCAGCCGCGTGACCAGCTGCTTTTGGGTCAGGCCATCGGTTTCCCACAGTTCCAGAAGGGCGGGAAAGGTGCCAGTGGTCAGGCCCAGTGGCCTGATCCGCGCTGAAAGGCCCCGCGCGAAGATGCGCGCTATGTGGTTTGCAAGAAATCCCGCCGATTGATCCTTAAAGAACTGCATGCCGTTTCACTATCACTTGCATAGCTGGCTATGTTTATGATTGCCCAGAAGGAGTATGGACATGACCAAGACCATTCATCCCATAGCCGGGGCGATAGCCCTGTTGATGATCCTAAGCTTCTGGCTGTCCACCGCACTCTCCGAGGTACTCGCAGGCCCTGCGCTAATCACTACTGTCAAGACGCTGATCCCATGGGGATTTATCATATTGATCCCGGCGTTGATGGCGGTGGGCGGATCGGGTCTTCGGCTGGGCAAGAAGATGCGCGGCCCCTTGGTAGCGGCCAAGCGCAAACGCATGCCCTTTATCGCAGCCAACGGCATCGCGATTCTGATTCCGTCGGCCTTGTATCTTTCGTTCAAGGCGCAGACGGGAGCGTTCGATACCGGGTTCTATGTGGTCCAGGCTGTCGAACTGATCGCGGGCGCGGTCAACATTACGCTTTTGGCTCTGAACATGCGCGACGGCCGTCGGTTGGCTGGCAAGCGGCAAAAACCTTTGATCACCCCTGACTAGCGCCCGCCCGGAAGCATGGATTACGCAAACGTCACCGCCCGGTTCAGCGGCAGGCTACAGATGCGTTGGCCGGTCAGGGCAAAGATCGCATTGGCCAGGGCCGGGGCGGCAGGTGGTGTGCCGGGTTCGCCCACACCACGGATGGGGCCGCCGCTTTCCAGGATTTTCACGGTAATCGGCGGACATTGGTGCATCCGCATCGGGTCAAAATCCCAATAGTTGGTCTGCTGCGCGCGGCCGTCGGCAAAGGTCACTTCGCCGGTTATCGCGGCGGACAGGCCAAAGACCAGACCGCCCGACAATTGCGCCTGAATGATACCCGGGTCCAGTGCAATGCCGACATCGGCGGCAATCCAGGCATCGGTCAGGCGGATGCCTTGGGCGGTCTGGGCCACCTGAATCACCGTTGCGACAGGCACCCCGAACGACAGCGCAAAGCCGACGCCCCGGGCATGGCCGGGCGCGGGCGGGGTGGTCCAGCCGCTCAGGTCAGATACCGCGGCCAGCACCTGGATGGACGGCTGATGATCCATATGGCGCATGCGGAAGGTCAGCGGATCATCGCCGGCCAGATGGGCCAGCTCATCCATCGCGCAATCGTGGAAAAAACTGTTCTGCGAGTTTCCGACCGACCGCCAGAACCCGATCGGCACCCGGCCCGTGGCGCGGTGGCCGGTGACACGGTAATTGGCAAAGCCATAGGGCTGATCGCCCGCGCCCTGCACGATAGAGCTGTCAGCCCCCATCGCAGGCAGCCCCAGCCGCCCCGACATCGACTGAATGATAGAGGCCGAGGCAGTGGCAAGGTGAAAATGATCAACCAGCCCATCCTTCAGGCTGGCACGCACCCGGGCCATGGCGGCGGGGCGATACATGTCGTGGGTGCTGTCTTCCTCACGGCTCCAGGTCAGCAGAACGGGGGTGGGAGACAGCTCTTTGGCCAGCGCGGCGGCCTGACGGATAAAGTCACCCTCAGACCGGCGACCAAAGCCGCCGCCCATGAATTCAGTGTGCAGATCGACCGCGTCTTCGGGCAGACCTGCGGCGGTGGCGGCGATGCTGCGGGCCATGGTGGGGAACTGGGTTCCGGCCCAGACCTGCAGGCGGCCATCCTGCAGCCAGGCGGCGGCCCCCATCGGTTCCATCGTGGCATGGGCCAGATGCGGCACGGTGTAGTCAGCGGAAAAACCGGCGTCGGTGGCGTTCCCGGTATCGCGAGGGGTGCTGTCGGGGGCATCCTGCAACGCGGCAACCAGGTCGGCAGACAGCAGCGCATCGGTGACGGGCGTTTCCGGGGCCTGCCAGATGATCTGCGTCTGCTCCAACGCCTGAAATGCGCCCCAGGTGGTGGTGGCAATCGCAGCCACCCCGCCATCCAGCGCGATAACCTGTTGCACCCCTTGCAAGGTCAGAGCCGCCGTCGCGTCAAAGCTGGCCATCCCCGCCCCTTGCGCCGGGTTGCGGCGGATTGAGGCAAAGACCATGCCCGGCAACCGCGTGTCGATGGCATAGCGCGCGGTGCCGGTAGATTTGGCCGGCACATCGGTGCGCGGCAGGGATTGGCCCAACAGCACCCAGTCAGCGCGCGGTTTCAGCGGGGGCGGGTCGGGCGGATCAACCCCGGCCGCATCCACCGCAAGGTCGATATAGCTAAGCTGGACGCCATTCGGCGCGTGAACCGCCCCCGCCTTTGCGGTCAGATCCTGCACGGGCAGGCCCAGACGGCGGCTGGCAGCCAGGATCAGCGCCTGACGCGCTACTGCCCCGGCGATCCGCATTTTCTCATAGGCATCCGGGATCGCAGTAGAGCCGCCGGTCAGTTGCAGGCCCAGAAAGCGGGCGGGAATATCCATCGCATCCCTGGCGGCTTCGGCCAACCAACCTTGGTCGAAGGGCGAAAAGGGCACACCTTCGCGCAACAGCGCCCCGTTGTAATAGGCCTGCCCTGGGGGCCCGTGCATCACGCGGACCTGATCCCAATCCAGCGCCAGCTCTTCGGCGACCAGCGCGGCCAGGGTGGTATGGGTGCCCTGCCCCATCTCGGCTCTGGGTGTGATGAGGGTAACACCCTGCGCGTCAATCAGGACATAGGGCGTCAGCACGCCCAGTCCCTGGCCAGCAATCGGGTTCGGCAGCTCTTTGCGGTATTGATACCAGCCAAAGGCCACGCCGCCCGCGATGGCGGCCGACCCGATCAGAAAGCTGCGGCGGGCAATGGTGCGCAGGCGTCCCATTCAGCCCCCCATCGCTGTGCTGGCAGCCCGGATTGCGGTCCGAATGCGCGGATAGGTGCCGCAGCGGCACAGGTTGCCATCCATCGCGTCGTCAATGTCAGCATCGCTGGGTGCGGGGTTTTCGGTCAGCAAGGAGACGGCCTGCATGATCTGACCCGACTGGCAGTAACCGCATTGTGCGACCTGATGGTCGATCCAGGCCTGTTGCACCGGGTGCAAGGCCGGACCCATCCCTTCGATCGTGGTGACGGGGCCGGTGACATCGCCAATGGCGATCTGACAGGCGCGCGCGGCCTGACCGGCGATCAACACGGTGCAGGCTCCGCATGCCGCAATGCCGCAGCCGTATTTGGTGCCGGTCAGCCCCAACCCGTCGCGCAAGGCCCAGAGCAGCGGAGTGTCGCCGGGCAGATCCAGCGGTCGGTCGGTGCCGTTGACGGTTAGGGTGATCATGCACGCCTCCTATACCGTTCAGTTTAGGTTTCCCGACGAAAAGGGAAAGCCCTGGCCCGCGCCCGGGCGAAAGATAGCTAAGATGCCGGACTTTAAGCCGGTGTTCACCGCGATGGTCTAGGGTCGGTCTTGGGTGTGTAGATGGGTGATGGGAATGGCCGGGCAAGGGAATGCCGCGCCAGTCATCATCAAGCGGAAAAAGGTTGTCGTCAGTGGTGGTCACCACGGCGGCGCCTGGAAAGTTGCCTATGCCGACTTTGTGACGGCAATGATGGCTTTCTTTCTCTTGATGTGGCTGTTGAATGCGACGACGGAAAAGCAACGCAAGGGGCTGTCGGATTATTTCAATCCGACGATTCCGATCAATCGGATCTCTGGCGGGGGCGATGGCGCCTTTGGCGGTGAGACGCTGTTTTCAGAAGACACGCAGATCAGGGCAGGATCCGGCGGTACGTCCACCGACAAGGGGGCCGGACCGGAGACCAACGCCATGACCAAAGAGGGCGTGGCCGAGATGAGGGCGGTGGAAAAGGTCTTGCTGGATCGCGGCGGCGAAAGCCAGACGATGCAGCAATTGCTGCGCCACGTCGTCACGCGGGTCACCGATGAGGGGCTGGTGATCGAGATCTATGACACCGACGATTCACCTTTGTTCACCAATGACACGGCCGAGCCGACGGCGGTTTTGCTGGCGCTGGCGGATTTGCTGGCGGAGGTGCTGGCTCTGACCACCAATGAGGTTGCAGTGAACGGTCATATCCGCAGCTATCCGGTGATGCTGCGCAGCAATCCGGTGTGGGAGTTGTCGGCCGAGCGGGCACAGCGCACACGGCTGTTGCTGCAGGCCGCGGGGCTGGTGGCAGACCGGGTGCAGCGCGTGTCTGGCTATGCTGATCGCAAGCCGGCAGCGGCCGATTCCGCCGCAATCCGCAACAACCGGTTGGAAATCATCCTTTTGCGGCGGGACCGCTGACAGATTAGCTAAAATCCAATCTGTTAGCGGTTTCTTCAGCCCCTTGCTGCAGTTTCGGTCCCCAGCGGGATCGAAGCAGCAGAAAGGTGCATTGATGACCATTTCTTCCTCACTCAGCGCGGGTGTAGCCGGGTTGAACGCGAATGCGACGCGTCTGGCCACCATTGCCGATAACATCGCCAACTCGGGTACCTATGGCTACAAACGGGCGGCGGCCGACTTTTCCAACATGGTGATCACCAATGCCCGCGGGTCGGGCGTTTATTCGGCGGGCGGTGTGCGCGCCTCATCCTTTCGTCTGATCGAAGAGCGGGGCGCGCTGGTCGGCACGGCCAATGCGCTGGATATTGCGGTGTCTGGTCGTGGCATGTTGCCGGTGACGCCGGATGTCTCGCTGGGGAATTCCGCCAGCGACCGACCGTTGATGATGACCACAACGGGTGCGTTTCGAACCGATTCGGACGGCATATTGAAGACGGATTCCGGGCTGGTCCTATTGGGCTGGCCGGCGGCGTCCGATGGCACCATTCCAACCTTTCCGCGCGACACTGCGGGGGGGTTGCAGCCAATTGTGATCAACAACAACCAGACGGCCGGAGATCCGACCACAACGATGACTCTGGGCGTCAACTTGCCTGCCACGGGAACCGAAGCCGGAGCCAGTGGCACCTCACTGCCCCTGTCGGTTGAGTATTTTGGCAATCTCGGCACGTCGGAATCGCTGGATGTCAGCTTTACACCGACGGTCCCTGCCACTGGCGCATCAAACGAATGGACGATGCAGGTTCGTGACAGCGCAACTGGCGGGGCAGTCATTGCGGAATACACCCTGACCTTTGACAACAGCCGTGCGGCGGGGGGAACGCTGGCCTCGGTCAGTGTGATCTCAGGCGGGGCGTATGATCCAGTCTCTGGCACCCTGGCGCTGACAGTTGCGGGCGGGCCGATTGACGTGGGCATCGGACGACTGGGCGATCCGAACGGGCTGACACAGCTGTCGGATGGTTTTGCACCGGTTCAGATCAGCAAGAACGGATCTCCCGTTGGCAACCTGACCACGGTGGAGGTGGATGAAAACGGCTATATCACCGCCACCTATGACACTGGGTTCACCCGAACCCTCTATCAGATTCCGCTGGTGGATGTGCCCAATCCGAACGGCCTTTTGTCGCGCAGCAACCAGACCTATCAGGTCTCTCCCGACAGCGGGTCATTCTTTCTGTGGGACGCTGGCAGTGGGCCGACCGGGTCAATCGAAGGTTATGCCCGCGAAGGCTCCACCACCGATGTCGCGGCGGAATTAACTTCGCTGATCCAGACCCAGAGGGCCTATTCATCGAATGCCAAGGTGATCCAGACAGTCGATGAGATGCTGCAGGAAACCACCAATATCAAGCGATAAGGGGTCAAGTAGATGAGCATCACCTCTGCCCTGTCCAGCGCCCTGACGGGATTGTCAGCCACCTCACGACAGGCAGAGGTGATCTCGTCAAACGTCGCCAACGCGTCAACTCCTGGCTATGCCCGGCGCAGCGTTTCATTGTCTGCATTGACACTGGGGGGCACAGGGCAGGGTGTGGCGGTGCGTGGCATCACACGGCAGATCGACAGCTTTCTGATTGGCGATCGCAGGGGTGCGCAAGCCATGGCAAGCGACCGCGACGTGCGGGCCGGCTTTTTGCAAAAGATGGAGAGCATTGTCGGCCATCCCGACGATCAGGCCTCACTTTCTGCGCGTGTCGCTGCGCTGAACCAGGCTTTGGCCGAGGCATCCAGTCGACCCGAATCCGAAGCGCGGCTGACCACGGCAGTGGACGCGGCCCGGCTGCTGGCCGATGGGTTGAACCAGGCCAGCGATGCGGTGCAACAAGAGCGCGCCCGCACTGATACTGCCATCGGGACTTCGGTGCAGACGCTGAACAGCGCACTGGTGCAAGTGGCCGAGTTGAACACACAGATCCGCAGCTTTTCGGGCGCCGGACGAGATGTGTCTGCGCTGCTGGACCAACGCCAACAGATTGTTGACCGGATTTCGGATCTGGTGCCCATCCGTGAGGTCAGCCGCGACCATGACCAGATCGCCCTGATGACAACCGGCGGCGCGGTATTGCTGGACGGGAAACCGTCGCAGTTCGGCTTCACCGCGGTTCACACCATCGTGCCCGAGATGACACAGGCCAGCGGCGGGCTGTCCGGCCTGACCCTTAATGGCCGCCCGATGGCAACTGCGGGCGAAACCAGTCTGTTGTTGGGCGGCAAGCTGGCCGGTCAATTCGCGGTACGAGATGAGCTGGCAGTTTCCGGCCAGGCGCGGCTGGATGCAATGGCCCGCGATCTGGTTGACCGGTTTTCCGATGCGGGTCTGGACCCGACTCTGGCCCTGGGCGATGCGGGGCTGTTCACGGACTCAGGCGGTGCCTTTGCACCCGCAAATGAGGTTGGTTTGTCAGCTCGGCTCTCGTTGAATGCCACTGTTGATCCAGCAGCGGGCGGCCAGGTCTCTCGCATGCGTGACGGGTTGGGGGCAGCAACAGCCGGACCGCCGGGAAACGCAGCCCTGCTGAATGCCCTCAGCGATGCGATGGCAACCGCTCGACCGTTGGGATCATCAGCCCTTCCACCTGGTAATCGGTCGCTGTCCGGCCTGACGGCGGATCTGCTGTCGTCGATCTCGGCGGCACGGCTGAATGCCGATACAGAAGGCGCCTTTACTGCAGCCCGCTACGCGGCATTGGACGAAATGGAAAAGGCCGGTGGCGTCGATACCGATCAGGAATTGCAGTCGCTGCTGGTAATCGAAAGAAACTTTGCAGCCAACGCCAAAGTCATCCAGACGGTGGATGAGATGGTCAGCACTTTGTTGGGGATGTGATGAACATGCGTCTTGGAAATGGCGATGCCTCACTGACCACGCTTCTCAGCCGCCAATCGTCGACCCTGAAATCAGAACTGACCCTGCGCACATCAGAGATGACGACTGGCCGGCATTCCGATATGGCCCAGGCGGTAGGTGGGGATTTTTCGGCTCTGGCTGCGGTGGATCACTCTTTGGCCCGACTGAAGGGATACGCTGCCAATACGATTGAGGCAGGGCTGTTTACCGACACACTACAAAGCGCGCTAGGGATGATTTCGGATGGCGCGGGCAACTTGGGCAACCAACTTTTGAACAACCAAGGTTTGTCGAATCCGACCGCCCTTGATGCAATAGCGTCCGAAGCCGGGCGGGTGTTTGGCAGCACAATTGCCGCACTGAATACGCGGTTTTCTGATCGGGCGCTGTTTTCGGGTGTGAATTCCCAGGTTGCACCCTTGCCAGACGCCGATGCCATCCTGACCACTTTACAAGGTGTGACGGCCGGTGCGGTGACTGCCGCTGATGTTGAAACCGCAATTGCAGACTGGTTTTCTGATCCCTTGGGGTATGAGGCGCTGTATGCCGGTGGGGCACCCAGATCGGGCGCGCAAATCGCCCCCGGTGAGACGGCCGATCTGTCGGTCACCGCGTTGGATCCGGCTTTGCGGGATACCGTAAGGGATCTGGCAACCGCCGCTTTGCTGGGGCGCGGCGTGTTGGCCGGTCAACCCCAAGCGCGGGCAAGCCTGGCACAATCGGCGGGCTCAAAACTACTGACGGGGGGCGATGCGCGGGCGCATCTGATGGCGCGGGTCGGCACGGTTCAGGCCCAGATTGCTGCCGCAGACAGCCGGAATTCGGCCGAGGATTCAGCCCTGTCGATTATCCGTGCAGGCATCGTCAGCGCCGATCCCTATGACACGGCGTCACGGCTGCAAGAGCTGCAGACCCAGCTTGAGGCGCTTTATCTGATCACCGCGCGGGTTTCGCGCCTATCCCTGGCCGAGTATATCTGATGATCCGTTTTCTTCTCTGCCTGACAATCGCATTGCAGTTTGCAGCACTGCCCGCAACCGCCGAACAGATCCGCATCAAGGATCTGGTTGAGGTGGACGGCGTGCGCGGCAACGATCTGGTGGGCTACGGTTTGGTGGTGGGTTTGAACGGTACTGGCGATGGCATCCGCAATGCGCCGTTCACCGAAGAGATAATGGCCAATCTGCTGGAACGGCTGGGCGTGAACGTTACCGGTGAGGATTACCGCCCAAAGAACGTCGCGGCGGTTTTTGTGACCGCCACGCTGCCGCCATTCGGGCGGGCCGGCGGGAAGATTGATGTCACCGTTTCGGCAATTGGTGACGCGAAAAGCCTGCTTGGTGGCACCTTGATCATGACCCCGCTGAACGGTGCGGACGGTGAGATCTATGCTGTGGCCCAAGGCACGATCATCGCGGGCGGCATCTCGGCCGAAGGGGATGCGGGCCGGGTGGTCCAGGGGGTGCCGACGGCGGGAACCATTCCGTCGGGTGGCCGGATTGAGCGTGAGGTGGATTTCGACTTCTCATCGGTCACGACACTGCGCCTGGCATTGAAATCCGCCGATTTCACGACTGCCGAGCGGATTGAGGCGGCGATCAACCAGAACTTTGGCAGCCACGTTGCCACGATGCTGGATGCAGGCACGGTCGCGTTGGAGTTGGACCGGGCTGGAATGCGCTCTCCGGCACATGCGATCAGTCGGATCGAGGGCATTCTGGTGCAACCCGAAACCCGGGCCCGTGTGGTGGTTGATCAGCGTTCCGGCACCATTGTGATAGGCGCGGATGTGCGCATCAGCCGCGTGGCGGTGGCACAGGGCAACCTGACACTGCGGGTTGAGGAAAGCCCGATGGTGGTGCAGCCGAACCCCTTTGCCGCTGGGGAAACGGTGGTGGTTCCGCGCACGGCGACCAGCATCGGCAAGGACGGCACCGGCTTGGCCGAGATTTCAGGCAGTACATCGTTGTCAGAGGTGGTCGCGGGGTTGAATGCCCTGGGCGTGCCGCCGCATGACATGATCGACATCTTGAAAAGTATCAATGCCGCTGGCGCTCTGCATGCAGAGTTTGTTGTTCAATAGATCCTTGTGCTGGTACCCGTTGGGGAAATGGCGCGGGGCAATTGTGCCCCGCACTCAGGCAGTGACATCCACAACGACACGGCCCTGCACCTGACCCGCAAGGATGGCTTTTCCCAAGGCGGGCAGGTCAGACAGGGTGGCCGGCCGCACCATCGACTGCAGCTTATCCATCGGCAAATCCCGGGCGATCCGCGCCCAGGCGCGCTGTCGGTTGGCAAAGGGTCGCGACACGCTGTCGATGCCCAGAAGGTTGATCCCCCGCAGCAAAAACGGAATCACCGACGCCGGCAGCCCCGCACCACCAGCCAATCCCACCGCGGCAACGGACCCGCCGTATTTCATCTGACCCAAAACCCGGGCCAGCATGGCGCCACCAACCGCATCAACGCATCCGGCCCAGCTTTCGGCTTCCAGCGGGCGTTTGACGGTTTCGGCCAGATCGGCGCGGGCAATCAGGCGCGATGCCCCCAACCCTGTCAGATAATCTGCCGTCTCGGGCCGACCAGTCACCGCAGCAACCGCATAACCCAGATGTGCCAGGATCGCGACGGCAATCGAGCCGACGCCCCCGGCCGCACCCGTCACCAACACCTCACCGCCGGCGGGGGTCAGGCCATGGTCTTCCAGCGCCTGAATGGCCAACATGGCCGTCAGCCCGGCGGTTCCGACGGCCATAGCCTGCTGCGTGGACAGCGAGGGGGGCAAGGGAACCAGCCAATCGGCCATGACCCGCGCCTTTTCGGCGTAACCACCCCAATGGACCTCTCCGACCCGCCAGCCGGTCAGCACCACCTGATCGCCCGGCGCATAGCGCGCATCCTGCGATGATTCGACCGTTCCGGCGAAATCAATACCCGCCACATGCGGATAGGTCCGCACAAGGCCGCCGCCCGTTTCGGACAGGCACAACCCGTCCTTGTAGTTCAGGGTCGAGTATTCGACCCGGACAACCACATCACCCGCGGGCAAGTCCGAGTCGCCCAATTCGACAATACCAGGCCGGGCCCGGCCTTCAGCATCTTTTTCCAGCAGCAAAGCGCGAAACATCTGATCTCCTTTCGGTGGGCGGATCCCGATGGGTCCAGTTTGGCACAGCCCGGCGGCCTGCGGAATGGGGTGCAACGGCTGTGGGTGCGGTATCGGCATGGAAGATGCGGTCGCGCCCTGACCCTAGCGGCATTGAGCGTGCTGGTCGGCTCTGCTAAGCACGGCGCCAACACAACACCGGCGATGGCGTCTAAGCGCCAGCCAAAGATGCAGGAGTTCCACATGGCAGACGAAACCGCAGCCCCGAATGGCGCCACCGCCCCCCAGGTGCGCATGCAGGTTCTGGCGCAGTATATCCGCGACATGAGCTTTGAAAATATCGTCGCCCAAAAGGGCATGACGGCCAACGAAGTTCAGCCTGACATTCAGGTTGCGGTCAGTCTGGACGCCCGCAAGCGCGCGGTCGAGCATCAGTATGATGTCATCACCAAATTCAAGGTGACGTCCAAGAACAAGGTCAATGACGAGAACCTGTTCCTGTTGGAACTGGATTACGGCGGCACTTTCCACATCGAAGGTGTGCCCGAAGACCAGATGCACCCATTTTTGCTGATCGAATGCCCGCGGCTGCTGTTTCCGTTCGTGCGCCGCATCATCTCGGACGTAACGCGAGATGGCGGCTTCCCGCCCCTGAACGTGGACAGCGTGGATTTCCTGGCGCTGTATCGCCAGGAGTTGGCGCGGCGGGCACAGGTGACAGCAGCGGCTCCGGCCACCGCAAACTGATCTGCAGCGCCGCGGCCTTGGCGTCGCTAGGGCTGCGGCACGATTAGGACAATTCCGTCCAGTTCCGGGCCCATTTTCAGCTGGCACGACAGGCGAGAGCTGTCTTTCCGTTCGGCGTCAGCTACGTCCAGCATCGGATCTTCGAAATCGCCCGCCACACCGGTTCTTTCCAACCAACTGTCCGAGACATAGACATGACAGGTGGCGCAGGACAGGTTGCCACCGCATTCGCCGACGACATTGGGGATATTGTTGGCAACGGCGGCCTCCATGAGCGAGAGGCCTGGTTTAACCTCGGCGGTGATTTCGCGGCCGTCGGGCAGGATCCATGTGGCTTTCATTGCGGTCCTCTCAGATATACCAGATGTACCAATCGCGCAGGGCGTCGCCCTCTAGTCCGGCGGTCTTTTCGACCTCGGCGCGCTTCATGAAGATGTGGTTGTCAACCAGACCCTGACCGACGGCGGCAGAAAGCGCAGTGTCGGTAGCCAGATCATCCAGCGCTTCGGACAGCGAGGCCGCCACGCCGTGGGGGGCATCATTGCCGGTAAATCCGTCGCCGCTTTCCTTTGGCTGCAGGGGATATTTGCCCTGATATCCCATGAGGGCGGCCTGAAGAATCGTCGCCACGGTGGTGTAGGGGTTGGCGGCAGCGTCGGGCATGCGGTGTTCCAGCCGGGCCTTCTTGCCACCTTCGGCCGACAGACGCGCGGTGACGTTGCGGTTGTCACCGCCCCAGTTGCACCAATAACCCGACAAGCTGGCCGGTTGAAGGCGGGCATAGGACAGCGCGTTTGGCGCGGTCAGACCGGCAATCGCCTTATGGTGGCGCATCCAACCCGCAATGCAACCCTTGGCCAGATCGTTCATGTTGTCAGGGTCGCCATGGTCGCCATGCGCCAGCGCGTTGTGGTCCTTGGCATCCGAGAAGGACAGGTTGACGTGCAACCCATTGCCGCCTTTGCCCGAAATGGGTTTGGGCAGGAAGGACAGGATGATGCCATGGTCCAGCGCGATTTCGCGCGCCATTTGGCGGAACAGGACGACAGAGTCGACATGTTCCACAGCGGTGTCGAAGGTCAGGGTGAATTCGAATTGCGGGGTGTCATATTCGGCGGTGATCAGATCCAGCGGCAGGCCGATTTCCAGCGCCTTGTTCCAGATCGCATCGGTAAAGCGGCGTGGGTCAGTGAAATTTCCTGTGCCGTAGACCACGCCGCCGGGGTTATCATAAGGAACGATCTGGCCATCGGCAGAGCGGGTAAAGGCATAGGCTTCCAGCTCTATCCCGACTTTGGGGGTCAACCCATGCTTGCCCCAGGCGGCAACGGCGCGCTTCAAAGCGCCGCGCGGGCACATCGGCAGTGGTGAGCCATCGCTTTGATACAGATCCCCCAGCACGACGCGGGTTCCCGGCTCCCACCCCTGGCGGATTTCATGGCCGATCCAGCGCAGGGTCATGTCGGGGATGCCTTCCAGACATTTGGTGCCGGGGGCCTCCAGCAACAGATCCTTGTCGTAATGCACGCTGAAGGTGGGCTGGGCAAAGCGGCTTTCGTCATCTTTCATCTTGGCGGCGGGCAGGTATTTGCCGCGCATGATGGACAGATGATCGCAGAACATGGCGCGCAGACGCTCGGACATCGGTTTCTCCCTGGTGTGCGGTCTGACGCCGCTTAGTGCAGTGTGACGCGGACGGGCAATTCCTTGACCCCGCCGATAAAGTTTGAGCGCAGGAATTTCTGCTCTCCGGCAGGCTCGATGGACCTTATCCGCTTGGCAAGCTCTTCGAACAGCACGCGCACTTCCAGCCGGGCCAGCCACATGCCCAGACAGACATGCGGGCCACCTTGGCCGAACGACACATGACGGTTAGGGGTGCGGGCGAAATCTACGCGGAACGGGTCGGCAAAGGCGGCCTCATCGCGGTTCCCGCTGGCGAACCAGTACAGAACCTTGTCCCCCTGTTTGACCGTCTTGCCATGATAGTCGAAATCACGGGTGGCAGTGCGGCGGAAATAGGTGGTGGGGCTGGCCCAGCGGATCACCTCATCGGCCATGGTGTCCCAGACCTCGCCAAGCTGCAATTGGCCCAAAAGTTCGGGCTGATGGCACAGCGCCTGAATACCGGCGGCGATGGAATAGCGGGTGGTGTCATTGCCAGCCGCGACCAACAGACAAAAGAAGTTGCGGAATTCGTGCTCGGGCAGGGTTTTACCATCGGGGCCGGGGTGCAACAGCAGGTGCAGGATGCCTGATGTATCCCCGGCAGCGGCCTTTTTGCGCATCAATTCCTTGCCATAGACGAACAATTCCGCCCCGGCGGGCGAGTTGAAGGGCATCATCCGAAATTCATCGGTGGTCATCTTATCCAGCACATGATTGGTAAAATCGGGGTCGGTGTTGGCAATCAGCGCGTCGCCCTTTTCGACCAGCCAGGGCAGGTCTTCGTCAGGCGTGCCCAGGATCCGGCCCAGCATCCGCATCGGCAATTGGCGGGCGATTTCCTTGGTTGCATCAAAGGTGCCCTTTTCCAGCGCCGCATCCAGAATGGGGCCGCAGAGGTCACGGATCACCGGTTCAAACTGCGCCATTACTGGTTTTGAGAACGCCTTCGCCACCTTGATGCGAGTCTGCATATGCTCGGGCGCGTCGGTTTCCTGAAAGGTGCGGCGGGCAAGGTATTCCTCATAGGTCTGATCCTCCATCCTTATGCCGCGGGCAGAGGACAAGAGGTCGGGCTTGCCGTTCAGTTCCAAAATGTCGGCCTGACGGGTGACCGACCAAAAGCCGATGCCATCCGACCAATCGGTCCAATGCATCGGATCGTCGCGGCGCAGGCGGGAAAAGGTGTTGTGAGGCGGACCCTGCAGGAAGGTGTCGTGACTGGTCAGATCAGCGTTGCCGTCATCTTTGGGATCCCAGACAGTCATACGCGACCTCGCTTGCCAGAAGGTGATTTATAAATATACTAAACACGTTCATAAATATGTAAAGGCCGCTGTCATGCACCTTGGAATTCTGATGGCGAACACCGACGAAAGTGATTTCGCGGCGCGTCATCCAAAAGATGGCGAGAAATTTCGCAATCTGATCAGTCCGTTGCGACCCGGTTGGCAGTTCACAGTGTTCTCGGTCAAGGATGGTCAGTTTCCCGACAACCTGCAGGGGCTGGACGGGTTCATCATCACTGGCAGCCCGGCCTCGGTGCATGATGACCAGCCTTGGGTTGCGCGGCTGATGGATCTGATTCGGCAAATCCGGGTTGAGGACCGGCCGATGTTCGGGGCCTGTTTCGGGCATCAGGCAATCGCCAAGGCGCTGGGCGGCGTGGTTTCCGCCAACCCCGGCGGTTGGGTCTTTGGGCTGGCAGAAACACAGATGGAGGGCGCGCCGATCCGTCTTTATGCCGCGCATAATGAGCAGGTCACATCCCTGCCGCCGGGGGCTGAACCGCTGGGCGGCAACGCTGATTGCCCGTTCGGAGCCTATCGTCTGGGGCCACACGTCTTGACCACGCAATACCACCCCGAGATCACGCCCGACTTTGCCGCTGCTTTGGTGGCCGAATACGCGGCAAAGCTGCCTCCCGAAGTGGCGCTCCGTGCGCAGGCGTCGCTGACGGATCAGGCTGAAACAGCCCGGATTGCCACACGGATCGTGCAGTTTTTTGAGGGTGCCTAGGACAGCGCGGCCAACAGGTCCATCGCGGTGATCTGGTCGAATTGCACATGGCGCTGCATGAACGCCTCGGCCCGTGCGGCGTCGCGGTCGGTGATCAGGGCGGCCAACGCACGATGTTCGGCTGCCGAGGCGGCGATGGCCCCGGCATAGCGATAGCGCGCGCGGTAATAGGCCAGCAATTTCCGCGCGTTGGTCTTGACCATTTCGGTCAGGAACGGATTGCCGGCAGCGATGGCGATGGTCTCGTGAAAACGCAGGTTCAGTTGATAATACCCGTCGGGGTTGGCGTCGCCATGGTGACTGGCATGCGCTTCACAGGCGGCCACCACGTCTTCCAGCGCCTTGGCCCCGGTGACAGACAGTCGCCGCGCTGCCAGGCCTGCGGCCATCCCCTCCAGCTTGGCGTGAACCTCCAGAATGGCCAGGAATTCTTCCAGGGTCGGGCGAAAGACGGTGGCCCCCTTGCGCGGATTGCGGCGGATCAGGCCCATGGCCTCTAGCTGCAACACTGCTTCGCGAACGGGGGTGCGCGAGGTTCCGAATTCGGCGGCCAGCAGACCCTCATCTATCACGTCGCCGGGGTTCAGGCGGCCCGCATCAATCCAGTCGGTGATCGTGGCGATCAATGTTTCTGTCTGTCCGGCCATGCCCCATGGGGTGCCGCAGAAAAGCGGCTCTGTAAAGCGGCAATCAGAGCAATCGGACCCCGGATTGCCACACGCCGCGCAGAGTGAAATCGGGGGCCAGATGCACGAAATCGGCCCGCGCACCGGGGCGCAGGTGGCCGATGTCGGTGCGACGCAGGCAGGCTGCGGGTCGGGCGGTGGCCATGGCAAAGGCCACTTCGGGCGGAGTACCAACCTGCGTTATCATCTGACCGATGGCCTGAGGCAGCGTCAGATCGGCGCCAGCCAAGGTGCCGTCTTCCAGCGTCAAACGGCCATCGCGGCGCAGGATGCGACGCCCCGCCAAGGTGAACTCGGCGGCATCCGTGCCCGCAACGGCCATGGAGTCAGAGACCAGAAACAGCCGGCCAGGCGCAGCGGCCATGGCGATGGTGATGGCCTGCGGTGCCACATGGATGCCATCGGCAATCAGTCCGGCACAGACGGGCTGGGTCAAGGCTGCGCCAACCAGACCGGGCTCTCGGTTGCCAAGCTGGCTCATCGCGTTGAAAAGATGGGTCACGCATGTTGCACCGGCGCGAATGGCGGCCTGAGCGTCGATCAATGTGCAATCGGAATGGCCCAGGCTGACGATAATTCCGGCATCGGTCAGTGCTGAGATTTGCCGGGGGCTGACGCTTTCCGGCGCAACGGTCAGCATCAGCGACGGCAAGTGTTTTGCGCCGTCACAGAGACTGTTCAGGTCACCATCCGTCATCGGGCGGATCAGGGCGGCATCATGCGCGCCCTTGCGTCGTGGATCCAGATGCGGACCTTCCAGATGCAGCCCCAGAAAGCCGGGAACGCGGGCTTTTGTCGCCGCAATTCCGGCGGCCAGCACCGAGGCAGTGGCGGCGGGCGTGTCGGTGATCAGCGTGGGCAGGATGCCGGTCGCCCCCAGCCGGGCATGAACCGCGCAGATCCGGGCCAGATCGTCGGGCGTGGTCTGGCCGCTGACCATCTGCGCACCGCCGCCATTCACCTGCAGGTCCAGCAGACCGGGCAGGATATAGCCGTCTTGCAGCTGCACGGTCTGGCCTGCCGCGCCGCCGATGTGGCCATCAGTCACGGTCAGCGACGGCTCGGCCAGAAAGGCGAAGCCATCAAAGACGCGGGCTCCGGTGAAGGTGGTTGGCATCACACTGTCTCGGTCACTTTGCGCAGATGCGGCGGGGTGTCGGGGTCATAGCCGCGACGGCGGGCCAGCGCTTCGACAAAGGCATAGAAGGACACGGCCAGGACAATGGGCGCCAACAGCGGATGCAGCCCCGGCACGGATGGCAGGGTGGTCGCACCACGTGCTGTCGCGCCGGTGACGAACACATCGGCACCCTGGGCCGCCAGCCGTTCCGCCGTGGCCACCACATGCGGCAGGGCAGCATCGTCAACGCCCAGCGCCAGCACCGGAAACTGCGCCTGAACGATGGCCGAGGGGCCATGCAAAACTTCGGCCGCGGAATAGCCCTCGGCCTGCAGGCCGCAGGTCTCTTTCAGCTTTAGCGCGGTTTCGCAGGCAATGGCAAAAGCCGGCCCTCGGCCCAGAACATAGGCCGAAGGCGCGCGGGACAGGCGCGCGGACAAGGGGCTCCAGTCCAGTTGAAGGGCCGATTGCATCGCGGCAGGCAGATCTGCCAAAGCGGCAATCAGGGCAGCATCCTTTTGCCAATGTGCCACCAGCGCCAGCCCGGCAACCACCGAGGACACAAAGGTCTTGGTCGCCGCAACCGACTTTTCCGGCCCGGCCTGCAGCGGCAGGCAATGCGCTGAGGCTGCGGCCATCGGGCTGTCGGCAAAGTTGGTGATCGCCACGGTCAGCGCCCCGCCCTGTCCCGCCGCCTGCATCATCTGCACGATATCAGGGCTTTGGCCGGATTGCGAAATGCCGATACAGACGGCCCCTGTCAGCCGCATCGGGCGGCCATAGATCGACGCGACCGAAGGCCCGACCGAGGCCACGGGAACGCCCGCCATCAACTCAACCACATATTTCAGATAGGTGGCGGCGTGATCGGACGACCCGCGGGCCACGGTGACCAGCAGACCCGGATCGGCCCGCTGCATGGCAGTGGCGGCGGCGCGGATCTGGTCTGACGACTGGTCCAGCAGGCGGGCGACTGCGACCGGAATCTCGGCAACCTCTTGGGCCATATGCGTCAGGGTCATCGAGCATCTCCTTTCGGCGGGCGACGGCGTGGCACGCCTTTCCGCAGGATTTCGGGATACCAGACGCGCCCGCGCATTGCAAAGCCGAGGGCAAAGGTCTGACAGACAGGATTTTCCGGTTTGGTCAAAATCAGGCTTGGCGACAGGCACAATGGTTATATGGTCGTCGTCATGATGGTTATCAAACAAACCTGGGCAGAAACGCCCTTCAATAGGGAGACGATCCATGACGCGATCCATTCGCCTGGCGCTGTTGGCCGGGACGGTATTGGCCGGCCCTGCGTTTGCAGAGACCACGCTGACGATTGAAAGCTGGCGCAATGACGATCTGACGATCTGGCAAGACAGCATCATTCCGGCGTTTGAGGCACAGCACCCTGATATCAAGGTGGTGTTCGCGCCATCGGCCCCGGCAGAATACAACGCCGCCCTGAACAGCAAGCTGGCTGCGGGATCGGCGGGCGATCTGATCACCTGCCGTCCATTCGATGCCTCGCTGGAGCTGTACAAGCAGGGCCGTCTGGCCGATCTGTCGGATCTGCCCTCGATGGCGAATTTCTCATCGGTGGCAAAATCGGCCTGGCAGACCGATGACGGCGCGGCCACGTTCTGTGTGCCGATGGCCTCGGTGATCCACGGGTTCATCTACAACAAGGACGCCTTTGACGCGCTGGGCATTGCCGTGCCCACGACGAATGAAGAATTCTATGCCGCCCTGGACAAGATCAAGGCGGACGGCACCTATATCCCGATGGCGATGGGCACCAACGACCAGTGGGAAGCCGCGACGATGGGCTATCAGAACATCGGGCCGACCTATTGGAAGGGTGAAGAGGGCCGGTTGGCACTGATAAAGGGGGAGCAGAAGCTGACCGATGCCGGTTGGGTGGCCCCCTATACCGAGTTGGCCAAGTGGAAGGACTATCTGGGCGATGGGTTCGAAGCGCAGACTTACCCTGACAGCCAGAACCTGTTCACGCTGGGCCGGGCTGCGATCTATCCGGCTGGATCATGGGAAATCTCAGGCTTCAACACTCAGGCGCAGTTCAAGATGGGGGCCTTTGCGCCGCCGGTGCAGGCTGCTGGCGACACCTGCTATATCTCGGACCACACCGACATTGCGATCGGACTGAACGCGGCGTCACCCAATGCCGAAGCCGCCAAGGTGTTCCTGGACTGGGTGGGCAGCCCCGAGTTTGCAACGCTCTATGCCAATGCCCTGCCGGGGTTCTTCAGTCTGAATTCGACCCCGGTTGAGATGCAGGACCCGCTGGCGCAGGAATTCGTTTCCTGGCGCAGCAAGTGCCAGTCGACGATCCGGTCAACCTATCAGATCCTGTCGCGCGGCACGCCGAACCTGGAGAACGAGACCTGGAATGCCAGCGCAAATGTCATCAAGGGCACCGAGACACCCGAAGATGCAGCCAAGCGTCTGCAGGACGGTTTGGCCAGCTGGTACGATCCGCAGAAGTAAGCGCT
>JBATPI010000066.1:0-1845 GCA_049291415.1 Paracoccaceae bacterium
GCTGGTTCCTGGCGTTAGCCTTTGACGATCAGATGATCGGGGCCATAGGCAAAGCCGGTGATGTTGGTGTTGCCCTTGTTGTTCTCTTTGGTGATGACCAGGATGTCGTGTTCGCGGTAGCCGCCTGCACCGGGCAGGTGGTTTGGCACGGTGATCATCGGCTCCATCGACACGACCATGCCTTCTTCCAGCACGGTGTCGCAGTCTTCGCGCAGTTCCAGACCGGCTTCGCGGCCGTAGTAGTGGCACAGCACGCCGAACGAATGGCCATAGCCAAAGCTGCGGTATTGCAGCAGGTTTTCCGCCGCATACATCTCGTTCAACTCTTTCGCGATGTCGCTGCACTTGGCGCCCGGCACCAAGAGTTCCTTGCCGCGATCATGCACGGCGCAGTTGATGTTCCACAGCCGGGTGTGTTCGTCCGATGCTTCTTCGGAAAACAGCGTCCGCTCCAGCGCCACATAATAGCCAGCAACCATCGGGAAGCAGTTCAGCGACAGGATGTCACCCTTCTGGATCTTGCGGCTGGTCACCGGGTTATGCGCGCCATCGGTGTTGATGCCCGACTGGAACCAGGTCCAGGTGTCCAAAAGCTCGCCATCTGGCCAGACGCGTGCAATCTCGCGCACCATGGTGGCGGTGGAGTGCAGCGCCACTTCATGCTCTGGCACACCGACACCAATCGCCTCGACGCAGGCAGCACCACCGATATCGGCAATGCGCGTCATCTTGGTGATATGGGCGATTTCCTCGGGTGATTTGATCATCCGCAGACGCATGGAGGCCGCACCGATGTCGACGAATTCCATATTGGGGAATTCCGATTTCAGCAGGTTCAGCGTGTCGATGTTGATGTGGTCGAACTCAATCCCCAACCGCTTGACGCCGCCGGTCAAGCCGCGAATGGCGTGAAAATAATTGTCTTTCTGCCAGTCGGTGTAGGTGACGTTCTTGCCGCCGAAGGTGCGGCGCCAAGGCTGGCCGCCGTCAATGCCCGCACTGATCGAGGTGGCGATGGTGTGATCGACCAGGAATCCGTAGCGGCGACCAAAGTAGCAGAACAGAAAGTCGGAATAGTAGTTGATGCAGTGATAGCTGGTGAACAGCGCCGCATCAATTCCGGCCTTGGCCATATGGCCGCGGATGGCGTCCAGGCGACGCTGCATCTCGGCGTCGGAAAAGGTTGGCACGGCTTTTTCGCCGTTGTCCACATAGTTCTGCAGCCGTTCGCGATCCATCGAATCCTCCACGCAAATTCCCGGGCCGACACGGACCCATACGCAACCAGAAGGGGTTCAACGGGCGGTCTTGTCAAAAGACCATATCTCATCGTAGCATGAGCTAAGCTAATACTGAGGGAAACGCTATGGGAACGCTTCCGCTGAATGCCCTGCGCGCGTTCGAGGCAGTGGCCCGGCTGGGGTCATTCAAGGCCGCGGCTGATGCGCTATGCGTCACCCAATCGGCGGTCAGCCATCAGATCCGCAATATCGAAGACTGGCTGGACAAACCCTTGTTCACCCGTGAGGGCAACCGGACGCGGTTGTTGCCAGATGGGGCCGATCTGGCCCGCAGCCTGTCGGTTTCCCTGACCGAGATTGAGGCGGCCTGCCACCGCGCCCGTGCCAAAAAGACCAATCAAGCCCTTGTTATTGCCGCGATTCCTTCGGTAGCGATGTGCTGGCTGATCCCGCGGCTCAGCCGGTTTCGCGCGGCGCATCCGGATATAGATATCCGCATCGTCTATGCGCTGCACGGCCATGACATCAATTTTCAGGACGTGCATCTGGCCTTTGTCTTTGCGCCCGAAGCGCCGAAGATCGCGGGAATTCACAGCCAGTTTTT